>NZ_ANKP01000067.1:0-48887 GCF_000319775.1 Cupriavidus sp. HMR-1 | reverse complement strand
GAACATACCAACAGTGTCAATAATCTATCTTATGTTAAGTGCTATAGGCGCCTGAAATCACGCGCACGATCGGTCGTCCATAGCTGAAATCTTCAAGACGCCGCCGCTCTGGTCTGTCAGCATCCTGTTGCATAAAGTACAGCAACGATAGCGACCTACAGCATGGAGACGCCAATGGAATTCAGCATACCTCCCGTATCGAGCCTTACGGAAATTGAAGCGCTGGAGCGCTCCAGCGTCGCGGTTCAGGCATGGAACGCGGCGATCGGTGGCACGGTTTACGGCGCGATTCGCGCTAGCGCCCAGCGGCATGGCGATGCGCCGGCGCTGACCTACATCGATTCGGCGGATGGGCCGGCCCGGACAGTGAGCTATCGGGAGCTTTTGGACAACATTACGGCGGCAGCGCGGTTCTTTTCGGAACTGGCTGGCTCGGGCTGTGGCGTGGCCTATATCCTGCCGTCCTTCGTCGAAACGCACTATGTGCTCTGGGGCGCCGAAGCTTGCGGTTTCGCGGTGCCGCTCAACCCCTTCCTTCAGCCTGACGAGATCGTCGATCTTGTCCGTAATTCGGCTGCCGATGTTCTCGTGTTTCCGAAGGGCGAGATCCCTGGCATTGCGGAGCGCGTCGCGGCGATCCGGGCGAATCTTCCGGATGTTCATCTTGTGGCAGTCGGGCCGGGCTCTGCTCCAGACTTTGCCATCGATTTCAATGCGGTCCTGGCGGACAGTGTCGCGCATGGCGGCGCAACGTGGGAGCCCTCGGGCGACAGCGACGCGGTTGTCGCGTATTTCCACACCGGAGGGACGACCGGGCTGCCCAAGCTTGTCGCGCATACCAGCAAGAATCAACTTGCCGCCGCGCTGGGGGCTGCAAGCCTGCTTGGCATGCGCAAGGATGACCGGGTGACCAACGGCATGCCACTGTTCCATGTTGGCGGGACGATCGTGAGCACCTTGTCGGTCCTGCTGTCGGGTGGTCATATCATCATGCTCTCGGCCCAAGGATTCCGGAATCCCGCCATGGTAATGGGGATCTGGAAGATCATTGAGCGGTTCGGCATCACGATTTTCGGCGCTGTGCCGACGGCTCTCGGCGCCCTGCTCAACGTCCCGGTCGATGCCAATATTTCATCGATTCGATACGGCCTGACTGGGGCGGCATCGTGTCCATTCAGCGTGACAAGGCGCTTTGCCGAGGTAGTTGGCGTCGAACTTCACGAGCTGCTTGGCATGACGGAAACTGGTGGTGCGACGGCGGCGGATGCGGCAGGCCAGCGCCCGACAGTGGGTTCCGTGGGCTATCGGCTCCCGTTCACGAGGCTGCGTGTGCGACGCCAGGACGCCGAGCAAGGTCTGGGGGACGATTGCGACCCGCATGAGGTTGGTGTCCTGTTTGTCGAGGGGCCGCATGTTTCGCGCGGCTATCGCGATCCGAGCCAGAATGCCGGAGTCTTTATCGAGGGTGGGCTGAACACCGGAGACCTCGCCTACTTCGACGATGCGGGCAAGCTTTTCATCGCCGGACGCGCAAAGGACCTCATCATCCGCAGCGGCCACAACATCGATCCGGGAATGATCGAACAGGCGATGATGACGCACCCTACCGTCGCCCTCGCAGCGGCCGTTTCTCTGCCGGACAAGTACGCAGGCGAATTGCCGGTCGTATTTGTCGTGGCAAAGCCTGGTGCCGACATCAATCTCGAAGAACTCGATGCCTTTGTCAAAGAGCGGATTGCGGAGCGGCCGGCCTGGCCGAAAGCGATCCACGTGCTGGACCAGTTGCCAACTACGGCCGTCGGCAAGCTGTTCAAGCCTGCTTTGCGGGTCAAGGCCGCCGAGCTACTGCTGCGACCGGCGCTGGAGACAATTGCGTCCAGCGCGCTGAGAGCGGTCGAAGTGAGCGCGGGCGGAAAGCGCGGTCTGCATGTCGATGTGCGACTAGTGGCGCCAGATGCCGAGATCGAACAAGCCGTGAAGGTCCATCTGGAGGGCTATACATTCACCTGGGCGCTGCATCGCGAGTGATTCCTGGTATTCCCCCGCCCTGCTGCCCCACCTCAGGCACGGTGTGCTTCGGCCGGTCGATGGATATGGCTCAGGCTTTTTACCGTGATCGGTGAGAAACCCAGGTAGCTGACGAAGGTTCGTGTCATGTGCGCGGCGTCCGAGAAGCCGCAATCCTGCGCCAGCGTGCTCAGGCTGCCAGGAGATTGCAGCCTGGCGCATGCGTGTCGGTACTTCCGCCAGAGGGTATAGGTCCGAAGCGGTACGCCGACCTCCTCCACGAATAGATGGGACAGGCGGCTCACCGAAAGGTCCATCGCTGTGGCCAGCTTGCTCGCGAGATGCGGCTCAGTCCATAGCGATTCGAATTCCGCGAGCAGGTCCTCGCGGCGCGAAGCCGATTTCTCCCGCAAATGGGGGGAGAAATCCGGTGCCGAAGACAACAGTGCTTCGATGAGCCGGTCGTCCGGCTGGCGAGGCACGGTGCCAAGCAGTTCTTCGCGCAGTGGATCGCGGCAGGCCCGCAGCGGTCCGTCTGGAAGCGCAAGGAACTCCTTGTCTCCCAATGCCTTGCGTGTCGACAGGAAAAGCGGATGCCCGGGATCGAGACTGAGGCTCAGAAGCTGGCAGTTCAAGGCCTGGATGGCGCGCGGCGCAAGCTCTCGCACGATAAAAGCCCGCGCTTTGGGCGCCGGCACATCGTTGATTGAAATGGAGAATGGCGTGTCATCCAGCGAGAGCAGCACGCTGATTGCCGGGCGCCTCACAGCCCCGGACACAAGATCCTGCGTCGTGATCGCGATACTGCGCTCGAACATTGTGATCCGAGCGCTTGGACAGTACGGCGCGGCGGCCGTGTTTCCTGTTCGATCCAAGCCTGAGAATCCATGCTTCATGCCATGGCGATCCATCAAGGCTCCGAATACGTCGGGATGAACGGGTAGTAATCGACCGTCCCCTGTCTGGCTTGCATGAACGTGGCTTCCGGGATTTCCGCCCAGGCGCCAGGCAGATCCACCAGAGGCTCGGACAGGATCAGCACGGCGTCGTCGCCCACTGCGGCAATACGTGGATTCTCCGGATATAGCTCACGTAGGTGTCGAAACGAATTGCTATGGAACAGCGAGCGCGAGTCCCCTTCGCTGGAATACCGCACCGCCACGATCTGATCGCCGTCGGTCGCGCAAATGGTCATGTTCACGGGAAACTCGACGCCATGGCGCCGCCCCACATGTTCCACCAGTCCCACCGTCCTTTCCATTGCTTCGCGTGGGTCCTGCTCCAGCCCGAAAGTCAGCGCCAGATAGAACATGACCTCCGAGTCCGTGGAGCCTTCGATCCAGCGAAACAGTTCGGGCGCGATCGAAAGCATCAGTTCGCGCCGGACCTCCGGGTACTGGCGGATCAGCCCGTTGTGGGCAAATAGCCATTTACCGTAGCGGAACGGATGACAGTTGGTTTCCTGGGCCGGGGTGTCGGTTGCCGCGCGGATGTGCGCGACGAACTTCGCAGCCCGGATGGCGCGCGCCGCCTCGCGCAGGTTGATGTCGTTCCAGGCCGGGTGGATGCAACGGTACCGGAACGGTTCCTCGGAATGCTTGGCATACCACCCCATGCCGAAGCCGTCGCCGTTGGTCGTGGTGTGGCCCAGCCGCGAATGCAGGCTTTGATCGATCAACGAGTGCTGGGCCCGGAACAGCACCGTTTCCAGTTGGATGGGATTGCCTGAGTAAGCCAGCCAGCGGCACATGATGCGTCTCCTTGCAGTCTCATCAGGATAGGCGACGCGCGCCAATCTGTAACAGGCACTATCAAAATGCTTCTGGCGTCGTTGCGCGGCCTTGGTCCGTCCACTCGTACTGTCTGCGTCACCCGGGCCAGAAAGAGCCGCCTCGCTTCATTCCGATAGCGCCACCAGGCCCATGCAGGCCCATGCAGGCCCATGCAGGCCCATGCAGGCACATCTGGCAGGATGTGAAGAACCGCCCTAGCCTTCCTGGTCGTTCGGATTGACGATCAACGCGGGCACGGTGGACTGCGCCGCGATCTTCGATACCACCGAGCCAATGATCGAGGACCGGAGCGCGCCAATGCCCTTGGCGCCCACAATGATCAGGTCCACGGCGTTCTCGGTGGAGAACCGAAGGATCTCCTCCGATGCATTGCCGCGCAGCCAGTGCTCGTGCAATTCGCTCACTCGCCCTTCCAGCAGACCTCTGGCCGATTCGAACACCACACGTGCTTCTTCACGATTCTCGGTTTCAAAGTCAACGGCGCTGAATCCGGTGCGTCCGAGTATCGGCGACACGTGCACCACATGCACGATCAGGGGCTGGGCCAGGCATGTCGTCGATGCGAGCCATGTTGCCGCATGTCGGCTGTAGGTGGACCCATCCATCGCCAGTACGATCGCTGTCATTCAAAGCTCCTTATCGTTCTCGAGTGTCGCAGCGCAAGTGTAATGCCAAGCGCTGAACTTGCCGCGTTGTAAGCGACTTGAAATGCAGGCCTTACACATTCTTACAGCACGCAGGGCTCAACTTGTCTAACTTTGAAACGCTCCTGCGCTGCATCGCATCAATCAAGTGATGTTGTGTCCTGAGTTTCTCTGGCGCTTGCGCCTCACTCTATCTACACGTGCCCACAATCATATCGGCAATCGGGGCGCGTGAATTCATCGGGTCGGCGGTATCGATCCAGAAGCCTGTTCCGGCGGCGTTGTGACGGCCCGGGGCAACGGCGCATAACAAACAATCTGGGGGACGAAGCACTGCGCACTGCGCGGGTGGGGATTCGCTCGCGTGGCGGCAGCTTGTTGCCTATTGCTGACCGCGATGGCTTTGGCTATCTCGGGTGGCCCACCTTTTATCCGGAGGCGGCATGGATAAGAAAGTTGACCAGAAGGACTCGGTACCCGCACGGGTCAAACCGTCTCAACACCCACCGCACCACGACTCGCTGATGCAACGGCGCGCGGGCGTGCCAGGCCTGCCCTTATGGCGGGTGGTACCTCGGTTGGCCAGCTATGGGATGGTGGTGTTCATCATCTGGGTGGTCCTGTCGGTGATGTTCCCGTACATCTTCACGCGGTCGTCCGAGCGCGCGATCGTAAATAGTCCTGTCACCCTCGTAACCACGCCGGTGGAAGGCGTGGTCACCAAGCAAGTCGTGACGGTAGGCGGCAGCTTCAATGCGGGCGATCCACTGATGGCGTTGCAGAACCCGAATATGGACCGCGCGCTGCTGGTGGAACTGACCGGGAAGCAACTCGATAACCAGAAGCGCCTGGAGGCCGCGAAGGTGAAGCTCGAGGCGGACCAGACGCGCATGGCGTCGACGGGTGGCGATATCAAGCGCTACGCGGCCTCGGCGGATCGCGAGCACGCCTCGCGCGTGCGTGGCATCGAGGCCCGGCTGGCGGTAGCGAAGCAGCAGATCGACGCGCAGGAGGACGTGGTCAATCGCAATCAGGCCATGCAATGGGCGGGCGCGGTCAGCCAGGCCTATACCGATGCGTCCCGGAACCAGCTGACCGTGCTGGCCGGTTCGCGCGATGCTATCCAGGCGGAGCTCGACAGCGCGCGCAACAGCAGCGAAGCAGCGCGTAGCAAGGTGTTCAGTTCAAGCGCGGACGGCGCACTGGGCGCGCTGTCGCAGAAGCAGGATGAGCTGAAGGCCGAGATCACGCAGACGCAGGCCGAGATCACGCAACTGGAACAGTACGGCGCCGAGGTCGACAAGCTCGTGACGGCGGAACAGGAACGCCTCGAACGGGTATCCAATCTCGATATCAAGGCGTACGCGAGTGGCATCGTCGAGGATGTGCTGACGCCACCGGGCACGCGGGTTGCCGCCGGCGCCACGCTGATGCGCACCACCAACTGCAGCCAACCCAACGTCGTGGCCGTGTTCCCGCGCAGCCTCAGCAAGGATCTGCTGCCGGGCGCGAAGCTGACCGTGCTGGTCGATGGTGTTCCCACGCCGCAGCCGGGCACCGTCGCAGAGATCATGCCGCGTGCCCCGGAAGGCGATCAGGCGCGCTACTTCGTTCCTTTCCCGCCAATCGAGAAGAACGAGATTTACCTGATCGCGAAGCTCAATAAGCCGCTGCCCGACCTGCGCAACCGCGGCAGTGGCAGTACCGATCGGTGCGCGCTTGGCCATTGGGCCAAGGTCAGCCTCGATCGCCCGTGGTTCACCCGCCTGATCTGACCAGAGCCTATCCGGTTTGATCGAGCAGGCGCGAAGCCACTCACGCAACGCCCGCAGGAAGGAGACAACCGTGCAGCGTCATACGTCAAAGGGGTTGGCAGCCGGGGGCATCCGGCTGGCTACTTGCCTCGCCGCATCATGCATTCTGGCCACATCGCCCGCCTTTGCGGCATCGTCAGCCGACGCCCGCGCGCAACTGCGCGATAGCGGTTGCCAGACGCTGGCGCAGCGCGTGGCGGCCGTTCCGGGCTCAGGCCCGATATGGCTGGCCAGCTACGAGCCCGCGCCCGGTGGCGAGCCGTTGCCGGCGCCGCTGCGTCAATCGGCTTTCGTCTATGACAACGCGCTGGCCGGTATCGCACTGATCGCCTGCGGCCAGCGCGATGCGGCACGGCGTATCGCCGATGGCGTGCTGGCGGGGATGAGCCGCGACCGCCACTACCATGACGGCCGCCTGCGCAATGCCTACCGGGCGGGTGCGATACCTAACGGGCCTGTGCCATTGCCGGGCTGGTGGGACGACGCCAGCAAGCGCTGGTTCGAGGACCGCTACCAGGTGGGCACCGCCACCGGCAATGTCGTCTGGGCCGCCCTGCTTCTGCTGGCTACATATGAGGCCACGCGCGCGCCCGCCTATCTAGACGGGGCCAAGGCGCTGATGGGATGGGTCGACAAGGACACTTTCAACGCGGACAGTCCCGCCGCGTACATCGGCGGGTACTTCGGACACGAGCCGAATCCCGAGCGCCAGGGGTGGAAGTCCACCGAGCACAACGTCGATGCCTACGCCGCGTTCCGCTGGCTGGCCAGGTACAGCAATGATCCGCGCTGGAACACGGACGCGGAGCGGGCGCGGCACTTCGTCGAGAGCATGTGGCAGTCGCGCGAGGGGCGGTTCGCGATCGGCACCCGTGATGACGGCCGGACGCTGAACGGCGGGCCGTCGGCGCTCGATGCATCGCTGTGGCCGTTGATTGCCGTCCCGGACGCCGCCGGCACCTGGCAGCGCTCCCTGGATTGGGCGCGCGCCCGGCACGCCGTCAATGGCGGATTCGGCTTCAAGGCCGATCCGGATGGCGTCTGGACGGAAGGCACCGGCCAGGCTGCGCTGGTGCTGCTGGCCACCAACCATGCCGATGTGGCGGGTCCGCTCTGGCCGCTGTTGTTGTCGCAGCGCGCGCCGGACGGAATGCTCTTCGCCACGCCCGAAAAGCGGATTCAAACGGGGCTGTCGATCGGTCCTGATTCGAAGACCGAGGACTTTTACTACTTCCACCTGCCCCACCTTGGCGCCACGGCCTGGGCCGTACTGGCCGCCACGGGCTGGAATCCGTTCCAGCCGGGGGGATGCCGCGCGAACTGCGCAGCCACGACGGCGTCCGTCGGTGGCCCGGGCAATGGGCCCGCCAACGCACCCAACGAGTGACGATAGGAGTAACGATGTTTGCCGAGTATCTCGATGGCCGTATGCTCATGCAGATCAATGCCGGCGCATTCCTGATCGCCCTGCTCTGCCTGCGCGGCGACCGGCAACGCACCCTGGATCGCTGGCTTTTCGGCGCCGCGGCCGGCGTGCTGCTGCTGGTCTATTACGTATGGCGGTTCACCGACACCTTGCCGGAATGGCGCATGGACTTCCCGAGCCTGTGGGCGCATGCGTTCTTCGGCTTCGAGAGCCTGACCATCGCGTACACGCTGATCTCGATCGTCATCCTGACCCGCACGTCCGATCACAGCGCCGAGGCTGACGCCGGCGAGGCCGCATTGCGACGCGGGCGGGAAGCGCCGCCGGTGGACATTTTCATCGCCACGTACAACGAGGGCCTCGACGTGCTCGAGAAGACCATCGTTGCCGCGCTGGATATCGACTATCCGAACTTCCGCGTCTGGGTGCTCGATGACACCCGTCGCGACTGGCTGCGCGAGTTCTGCGATCAGGTCGGGGCACGCTACGTGACCCGACCCGACAACGCCCACGCCAAGGCCGGCAACCTGAACAACGGTCTGCGGCACAGCACGGAACTTGATGGCGGCGCACCATTCATCATGGTGCTCGACGCCGATTTCGCGCCCAACCGGAACATCCTGCTACGCATCGTCGGGCTGTTCGACGATCCGCAGGTCGGCGTGGTGCAGACGCCCCAGTTCTACTACAACGCCGACCCGATCCAATACAACCTTCGCTCCACGGAGTGCTGGGTGGACGAGCAGCGCGCATTCTTCGATGTCATGCAGCCGTCGAAGGACGCCTGGGGTACCGCGTTCTGCATCGGCACATCGTTTGTCGTACGCCGCGAGGCGCTGGACCGGATCGGTGGCTTCCCGATCGGCACCGTGACGGAAGATATTCACCTGACCTACAAACTGATGCCGCATGGCTATATCACGCGCTGGCTCAATGAGCGCCTGAGCGTGGGCCTGTCGGCGGAGGGCCTGCCCGAATACATCAGCCAGCGCAGCCGCTGGGGACTGGGCACGATCCAGGTGGCGCTCACTGCCGACGGGCCGCTGCGCGGACCCGGCTACACGTTGCGCGAACGCCTGCACTATGTGCACGGGCTGCTGCACTGGTTGAGCCGCCCGTTCACGCTGATGCTGCTGGCCGGGCCGCTGCTGTACTGGTATTTCAATGTGCCGACACTGTACGGTGAGCCAATGCAGTTCCTCGCGTTCGGCGTGCCGGCGCTACTGCTCTACTGGGCCTACAGCATCTGGATCACAGGCGCGCGTGCGATGCCGATCTTCACCGAGGTCACGCAGATCGTGGCAGCCATGGCGGTTTCCGCAACGCTGGTCAGTGCCATCTTCAAGCCGTTCGGCAGGCCGTTCAAGGTCACGAACAAGGGGCTGGACCGTTCAAAGCTGGTCGTCCACGGCAAGTTCGCCGCGTTCTATGGCGCACTGTTCGTTCTGGCCGCCATGGGCCTTGGGCGCGCCGTGGCCGCCGACGGCACGGCCAGCGGTGTGGTCTTCAACATCGGTTGGACCGTGATCTCGATGATCCTGTACCTGGCCTCGTTGCTGGTCTGTTTCGAACTGCCCCGGCCGCGCAAGGAAGAGCGCTTTCCACACCGCGAGCGTGCCCGCCTTTGCATTTACGGCAGCGACGGCTTGCCACGTGAATTCGATGGCGTCACGCAGGACATGTCGTGCAACGGCATCGGCCTGATCAGCGATGCCGCTGGTCGGGTGGAAGCTGGCGCCACGGGAGCGGTCTGGCTCTCCGAACTGGGCTGGGTGACCTGCCGCGTGGCGCGCACGCAGGGCCATCTGTTAGGCATCGAACTGTTTCCGGACATGGCGGGACGCCATCGGCTGATCCGGATGCTGTTCGGCGAACCGGCTCACAACATCGCGCACCGCGGCCGCCCGCGTGTGGCCATCGTGCAATTGCTGCGTCGCGCATTTACCGGATGAACCATGAAAAGAAAGCCAATGCCCCTGATTCGCCCGCCGCGCTGGACCCCTGCCCTCCTCGTGCCGCTGGCGCTTGCCGCCTGCTCGCTGGAACCCACCTACCAGCGCCCGGAGTCGCCGGTACCGCAGGCCTACCCGACTGGCCCTGCCTATGAAAGCGCCAACACGGGGCCCACGGGCCAGGCGCAGCCGGAACAGGCCACGCCCGCCGCGAGTCTTGGCTGGGAGGACTTCTTTACCGACCCACGCCTGCGCACGCTGATCGGGCTGGCGCTGGCGAACAACCGTGACCTGCGTATCGCGACGCTGTCGATCGATCAGGCGCGCGCGCAGTACCGGATCCAGCGTGCCGCGCAGTTTCCAGCGATCAACGCCAATGCAGGCTTTGCCAGTACCCGGCTGAACAACGATCTGCGCGCGCCCGGACAAGACGCCGTGATCAATTCCTGGACCGCGGGCGTAGGCTTCAGTGCATTCGAGCTCGATGTGTTCGGGCGGGTGCGCAGCCTCAAGCACGAGGCGCTGGAGCAATATCTGGCGATCGAAGAGGTGCGGCGCAGCGCGCAGATCAGTCTGGTGGCGGAAGTGGCCAGCGCTTACCTGACATGGCAGGCCGACCAGGAACTGCTCAGGCTGTCGAAGGAAACGCTCAAGGTCCAGCAGGATGCCGCGCTGATGATCAGCCGCAGCAAGAGCGCCGGCGGCATGGCGGAGATCGACATGCATCGCGGGCAGACCCAGGTGCAGACCGCGCAGGTGGATGTGGAGCAGTTCACGCGACAGGTGGCGCAAGACGAGAATGCGCTGGCGCTGTTGATCGGCGGCCAGCTACCGGCAGATCTGCCGCCCCCGCAACCGTTTGCGAATAGTTCGTATGTGGCAGAGTTGCCCGCCGGAGTGCCATCGACACTGATGGAGCAACGGCCGGACATCATGGCGGCCGAGCACCAGCTCAAGGGGGCCAATGCCAACATCGGCGCGGCGCGGGCGGCCTTCTTCCCGCAAATATCGCTGACGGCCACCGTCGGCGTGGCCAGCACGGCGCTCGCCTCGCTATTCACGGGCGGCATGGCCTGGGCGTTCGCGCCGCAGATCACCCTGCCGATCTTTAACGCCGGGGCCAACCAGGCACGACTCGATATCGCCACGGTGCAGAAGGACATCAACGTGGCGGCTTACGAGAAAACGATCCAGGGTGCGTTCCGGGAAGTTGCCGATGGCCTGGCCGCGCGCGGCACCTACGACCGGCAGACCGCGGCGCAGGAAGCGCTGACAAAGGAAGTTTCCGAAACCAAGCGACTGGCGGAAATCCGCTTCAAGAACGGGGTGGATGACTACTTCCCGGTGTTCGATGCGCAGCGGCAACTCTACGACGCGCAGAAGAAGATGGTGACGATCGAACTGGCCAGACTCACCAGCCGCGCAGGCCTTTACAAGGCGCTGGGCGGCGGGTGGTCGCAGCAGACGGTGGCCAGCCTAGATCATCCGGCGAAGTAGCCGGTCCTTCAGGACAAACTGGTGCCACAAGGCGGCTGCGGCGTGCAGGCCGACGAAGATGTACACGAACGTGGCGCCAGTTTCGTGAATTTCCTTCGCGAGCTTTGAGTACGGCTCGTTGATCGCAAGCGGCAGCGCCAGCTGGAGGCCGTAGACCGGAATGGTCTTGCCCTTCCACGCCACCGCCAACATGCCGAGTACCGGCATGGCCAGCATCAGCACATACAGCACGACATGCATGGCGCTTGCCGCGCGGTCCATCCATCGTGGGTCCCCGGCCGGCGGCGGAGGAACCGGTTGGCTCACTCGCACCAGCAGACGCAACAGCATCAACACCAATATCGTGATGCCCGCGGACTCATGAATCGCCATCATCGCGGCCCGCTCGGTGCTGCCCTTCGGGAACACGTCGCGAAATTCCACCGCCGCAACCGCGACCACGGCGCCCAAGAACACCAGCCAGTGCAACGCGCGCATGGCCAATGAATATTTGGGCTGAAAGGTCAGTGAGAGGGTATGTGGGGATGTCAAATGCATTTTTGTCCTCTTTTGCTCCAACATAACAATTCTGCGCGTCATGTCTGTCCGGAATCAATCCTCAATACCGCCCCCAGCTTGTGACAGGTCAACGGCTGAGCGTTGACTTCTGCAATGAAGCAAGCGTCACAGCACATCTTCCGTGCATCCTCTCGTTTTCCCCGACTGTCCCAAGATGCAAAAACGTTGTCCCGAATGATCAAACCGTGGGCTGCCAATCCTAGATACTTCGCCGGTCACGACCCGATGCTGTCATCACGATGTCACGGGTCATATAGGAGGCAGACATGCACGGATACCGTTCCACCCTTGCGCCAATGGCAGGCGCGCCTGCCAAGGCCAGGCTGTCGCGATACTACCCGTGGCTGGTCTTCGCACTGAGCTTTGGGTTGCTCCTCTCGGACTACATGTCCCGGCAGGTCTTGAATGCCCTGTTCCCGATGCTCAAGCTCGAGTGGGGACTTAGCGACACCGAATTGGGCGCCCTGGGCGGCGTCGTTGCGTTGATGGTGGGGGTGCTGACCTTCCCGCTGTCGATCCTGGCGGACCGTTGGGGCCGCGTGCGCAGCCTGACGCTGATGGCGGCGCTTTGGAGCCTGGCCACGCTCGGTTGCGCGCTGGCCAACTCCTTCGGCGAGATGTTCATCGCACGGCTTTGCGTTGGTATTGGCGAGGCCGCCTACGGCAGCGTCGGCATCGCCGTGGTGGTCTCGGTATTCCCCCGGCACCTGCGTGCCAGCCTCAGCGCGGCCTTCATCGCCGGTGGCGCTTTCGGCTCGGTGCTGGGCATGGGGCTGGGCGGTGTGATTTCCGCCCACTTCGGATGGCGCGTTGCTTTCGCCGGCATGGCGATCTTCGGCCTGATCCTGGTGGCCCTGTACCGCCTGCTGATTACGGAAAAGGGCCTGCTGGCCCGCCGCCAGGAACTTGGCGAGGACGTCTCCGCCAGCCAGAAGCAGGCCAAGCTGGAGCTTCGCCCGCTGGTCTCCGCGCTGTTCTCCACCCGCTCGATTCTCTGCGCCTATGTGGGCAGCGCGCTGCAATTGTTCGTCATGGCTTCGATGCTGGCCTGGCTGCCGAGCTACTTCGGCCGCTACTACGGCATGAGCGGCGCACAAGCCGGCCTGACTGCCGCCGCTTTCGTGCTGATTGGTGGCGCCGGCATGATCATGTGCGGGGCCTTTACCGACTGGATTTCCCGCCATATCCCGACCCGCAAGTGGATCGTGGCCATCGCCTACAGCGTGCTGTGCTGCGTGCTGCTGGGCGCAGCCTTCCAGTTGCCGCCGGGCACGGCCCAGCTCGTGCTGATCGGCGCCGGGATGCTGCTGGCAGGCGGCACGGCCGGCCCCGCCAGCGCCGCGGTGGCCAACCTGACCTCGCCGGCGATTCATGGCTCCGCGTTTGCCACGCTCACGCTGGTCAACAACCTGCTTGGGCTCGCGCCGGGTCCGTTCTTCACCGGCCTGATCGCCGATCACATCGGCCTGCGCGGCGCGCTGCAGTTCCTGCCGCTGGTTGGCTTGCTGGCCGCCGTCTGCTTCGTTATCGGGCGTCGCACCTACAGCGCGGACGTACACCGCCTGGAGCGTATGCGTGCCGCCGCCGGCAATAGCTGACCCCAACACCACTTACCGATTTTCGCAATGGACTTTCTGGCTGACACCACCGTACTGTTCGTTCCCGGCTTGCGCGACCACGTGCCCGAGCATTGGCAGACACTGCTTCAGGCGCAGATTCCCAACTCCCGATCGGTACAGCCGCTCGAGCATGACAAGCTGAGCCGCGCGGCACGTGTGGCCGCGCTGGACGAAGCCCTGGCCGAGATCGATGGCCCCGTGGTCCTCGTCGCGCATAGCGCCGGCGTGATGATCACCGTCCACTGGGCGGCCCAGCATCACCGCAAGATCCGCGCCGCGCTGCTCGCCGCGCCGGCCGACCTCGAGAACCCGATGCCCGCCGGCTACCCCACACACGCCACGCTCGACGAGCACGGCTGGCTGCCGATTCCGCGTCGCCCCCTGCCCTTCCCCAGCATCGTTGGCGCCAGCCGCAACGATCCGCTGGCGCGCTTCGATCGCGTGGAGCAGATGGCACGCGACTGGGGCAGCGAACTGGTTGATCTCGGCGAGGTCGGCCATCTGAATCCCGCCGCGGGCTACGGCGAATGGCCGTACGCGATGACGCTCGTGGAGCGCCTGATGCGTCGCGCCTGACCGTGCCCGAGGCGTACCGTTTTTTGTTTTGTCCAGTGAAGTAACCGCAGTAACCATTTCCGACGGGAACCCCCCAAATAGCAATCGAGAAAAAAGAGAGGAGATTGACCTATGAAGCTCAAGGGCATGGCCTTGGCCGCACTGCTCGCCTGTACCGGCAGCGCTTACGCGCAGTCTGCCGTTACGCTCTACGGCGTGCTCGACACCAGCCTGGAATTCGCTAACCATGTGGCGCCGTACTCGGCTGCGGGCTTTACCGCGAACCCGGGTGCCGGCAACAACGTGTTCCGCGTGAACTCCGGCGGCCTGTCTGGTTCGCGTTGGGGTCTTCGTGGCACCGAGGATCTCGGCGGCGGCCTGAAGAGCATCTTCGTGCTGGAAAGCGGCATTTCCGTCGATAACGGCACGATGCAGCAGAGCAACCGTCTGTTCGGTCGTCAGGCCTTCGTCGGTATTTCGCACAACACCTACGGTCAGATCACGCTGGGTCGCCAGTACACCTCGCTGTTCGTGGCGATGGCCAACTTCATGCCGACGGCGTATGCCACGCAGTATGAACCGGCGGCATTCATGGCCGGCAACAACTTCCGTGAAGACAACACCATTGCCTACACGGGCGTGTTCGGTCCGGTGACCGCGTTGGCCCACTTCTCGTTCGGTGCTGGTGTGCCGAACCTGGCGATCCAGGGTGGTGCAAGCGCCTTCGGTGGCAACGGTGAAGTCCCGGGCGCATTCCGCCGCGACAGCGCCTTCGGCGGCGCATTCACGTACTCGGCTGGCCCGTTCGGCGCAGCGATTGCCTATGACCAGTGGAACCCGTCGGTCAACAACGCCGCCGGCGTCTACCAGGGCACCACTGCCACGCTGAAGAAGGCTTCGGTGGCCGGCAGCTACGCCATCGGCCAGGTCGCCAAGATCATGGCTGGCTACCGTTGGGGCAAGGTCGATAACAACGGTACCGGCGCCCAGCTTCAGCGCGACGACTACTACTGGATCGGCGCGAACTACCAGGTGACGCCTGCTGTGGGCCTGACGCTGGAGTATGACTACGACAACCTCAAGCGCGACTACTTCAACAACACCCACGCGCCGAATCCGTGGCAGATCGCCTTCGTGGCGGACTACAGCTTCTCGAAGCGCACCGACGTGTACCTGAGCGCCGCATACGCCAAGAATGCCGGCTTGACGCTGGACGCCGCGAACACGAACCAGCTGGCCACGACCGGCGCCACCGGCAACAGCTACATTCTCGGCACCGGCCAGAGCAGCATGGTGGGTGTGAGCCTGGGCCTTCGCCACAAGTTCTGACGCGATACCGTTTGGTTGTACTGGCGTGAGTCGGCCAGGCGAGTTTTACCCGTTCCCCTCGCCTGGTCCGATTCGAAATTCGCCCTTGGCCGCACGGGCCTCCGTCCGTGTGGCCGCTTTTTGCTGGGCGATCAGTTTTCCTCGACCTGTTCGCCCATTCGCGTTGTGCGCCACTTCGAAACGCTGCAGCCGAACTGGTTGCCAAACCAGCGCGAGAACGCGCTCAGCGACGAAAAGCCGAGCAGCGTTGCAACTTCGGACAGCGGGCGTGAGCGGTTCTCGATGTAGCTCGTGGCCAGCCCTGCGCGTGCCTCGTTCAGGATCTGCGAATAAGTGGTGCCATCCTGCGCCAGTCGGCGGTGGATGGTGCGCCGGTCCACGCCAAGGTGCTGAGCCACCCGGTCGATCGAACACATGCCGCTTGGCAGCAATGCGTAGACGAGCTTGCGCACCTTGTCCGCCATGGTGGTATTCGATTGCGCCAGCAGCGTGCCCAGGTAGCGTTTGACCTGCTGCGCCATCACCGGGTCATAGGACGGCAGCGGCGCTTCCAGATCGGAGGCCACGCAGACGATTCCGTCGAAATCCTGATTGAACAGCGCGGGCATCCCGAACACGCGCAGGTATGTGGTCTGGCTTTCGGGCGGCGCGTGCGAAAAGCAGATGCTGCGCGGGCGCCACGCGGGCCCGAGAAACATGCTGAGCATCCGGAACATCACCCCGGCGGCCAGTTGAGTGGCCTGCCGCATCGAGCCTGCGGGTTGGTCGCTGAGGATCTGCAGGCGGATCACCACCAGGCCATCCATCTCCTCCACGCGCATTGCCAGGGACTCGTTCTGCAGGCCCATGTAGCGCACCATCGACTCCAGCGCGCGGCGCAGCGTGGGTTCTTCGCGGACCACGAAGGCAAGTGGCCCCAGGTTCGAGAACTGCCTCAGTTCCGCTAGTCGCAGCCCGAAATCCTCCGCGTGCCCGTCGCGCGCCGACGCTTCGAGCAAACGCGCCACCGATGCTGCGGGGATGCGGATATCCGGGTCCAGCAGCACATCCCGGTTGATCTTCGCGGCGCGCAGCATCTGGTGCGGATCGAGCCCTACGGCGCGCGCAACTTCCATGTAATTGGTCAGGCTGGCACTGCGAAGAAAGTAGGACATCGTGTTTTCCCTGAGTGTCCCGAAATGTAAATCGTGTGTCCCTGGTCGTCAAATATTTCAATGCCATTCGCCGATACTTCCGCCACCGAAACACGCATTCGAACAACAGGAGACACAGCATGCAGTTCCTCGATGACTCCCTGCACCCTGAGAACATGGACAAGGTTGTTATCACGGTGGCGCCGTATGGCCCCGAGTGGATGCCGGAAGACTTCCCGGAAGACATCCCGGTGACGATGGAGGAACAGATCCAGAAGGCCGTCGACTGCTACAACGCTGGCGCCACGGTGCTGAACTTGCACGTGCGCGGACTCGACGGCAAGGGCTCCAGGCGCCTGTCGAAGTTCAACGAACGGATCGCCGGCGTGCGCGCCGCCGTGCCGCTGCGCAAGGCTGCCTGAGACGTACCATGCCTGCCGCGAATCCCTGTATCAACATCTGTCGCATGGACCTGGCAGGCAAGTACTGCCAGGGTTGCCGTAGAACCACGGTCGAGATCGGTCTTTGGGAGAGCATGACCGAAGTCCAGCGCATCGAGGTGCTGGCCGACCTTCCCCTGCGCGCTCTGGGCAGGGGTGCATCACAGCAGCCGACATCGGGTCGATCCTGACCCGCGCCGCACTCGCTGCGGCGCACGTTTCACTGTTTCTCGCCGGACCTGCCATACGTTCGACATCTGTTCGACACTTTCCAGTCAGCCCAAAGCAGGCAGGTCCGGTCTTTTTCCCTTCCCTCTTTCCTCGTCTTTCCTCTTCTTTCCTCTTCTCGATTGTCGTTCGGTCCCCCGGTCGGATTACCCGTCCGTCATACCGCGTGCGTGACATGCGCGACATCCGCGTCGTCATACTCCCGAGAAATATCCTTGTTCGTATAGTCGCGCAGCTTCACGGCCGCGAACACGCTGAGCGCTGCGCACACCAGCACATACACCGCAATGGCATACCCGGTGTGATAGTGGGCGAACAGCGCCGTGGCAATCAGTGGGGCCGGGCCGCCCGCGATCACGGAGGCTAGCTGATAGCCCATCGAGGCGCCGCTATAGCGCAGGCGTCCTGTAAACGTCTCCGCGATCAATGCCGCCTGAGGGCCATACATCATCGCGTGCGGGACAAGCGACAGCACGATGGCGATGAACACCCACATCGGGTTGCGAGTGTCGACCATCGCGAAATACAGGAAGCCGAACACGCCGACTGCGATCGCGCCCGCGATGTACATGCGGCGCCGGCCCAGCACGTCGGACAGATGTCCAAAGTACGGAATGGTGAAGAACTCGAGCACCGATGCCGCGAGCACAGCCAGCAGGAGCAGATCCCGCGACATGCCCAGCGTCATCACGCCATAGGTGAACACGAAGGCCGTGAAGATGTAGAACGGCGCCTGTTCGGCCATGCGCACCAGGGCCGACAACAGGATGTCCTTCGGCTGGCGCCGGATCACTTCCAGCATCGGCGTTTTCTCGATCCGATGCTCGGCCAGCAACCGCGCGAAGACCGGTGTCTCCAGAATGTTCAGCCGGATGTAGAGCCCGATGCCGACCAGCACGATGCTCAGGAGGAACGGCACGCGCCAGCCCCAGGTCGCGAACTGATCGCCGGCCAGCCAGCTCATGCCCAATACCGCCAGGTTGGCCAGGAACAGTCCCGCTGGCACCCCGAACTGCGGCCATGACGCGACCAGGCCGCGGTGCGAGTTGGAGCGTGCCCATTCCATCGACATCAACACCGATCCGCCCCACTCCCCACCCACACCAATCCCCTGGATGAAGCGCAGGACCGTCAGCGCAACGGCGCCCCAGATCCCGATTTGCGCATAGGACGGCACGAAGGCCACTGCGAACGTTGCCAGCCCCATCAGCAGCAAGGTGGCCACCAGTGTGGCCTTGCGGCCGATGCGGTCACCGTAGTGCCCGAAGATGGCCGCACCGATCGGGCGCGCGACAAAGCCGACCGCGTAGATCAAGAACGCCTGCAGCGTGCCAACGAGTGGATCGGATTCCGGAAAGTACAGCTTGGCGAACACCAGGCCGGTTACCGTGCTGTAGAGAAAAAAGTCGTACCACTCGATCGTGGTACCCACGGTGCTTGCGATAACGGCGCGACGCAACTGCCGCCGTGCCTCTGCTTCGGGTAGGGGCGCTGCCCCCGGCTGCATGGGATCCATGACGTGTCCCCTGTCTGCATATACCGGTATAGACAGTAACGAATCTGTTACGGTTCCGACGGGTGAGGCAGCCGCCTCGCAGGGGGTGATGGTGTCGCGCTTCAGTCTCGAATGCGATACGTGAGCGGCGTCAAGAACGTATTGGCGGAAGCCCTGCCTCTGGCAGTGATGTATTGCTAGTGAGTGTTGCGCGACACATCATGCTGGTTCGATCGACTCGCCCTCGGCGCTCGCTAAACGCGTGTGGCGCTACCAACTGTTGCTTCTGACGGCCGCAAAAAAAGCATCGAGTTCCAGATTGAAGCGCATGGGTTCTTCAAGATTCACCGTATGGCCGGTCTTGGGATAGATCGACACACCTGCGTTTCGCATCCTGCGAGCCAGGAAAAAGCTTGGCTCGACACAGGGCGTGTCAACGTCGCCCGCGATGACAAGCGCAGGTACGGCGATGCTGGCAATCTCCCGCTCCAGGCTGTACAGAGAAGGTCGGCGACCCTGTACGCCCATCAATGTGTACGCGGTGCCCTCGGGCGAATGCTCGGCCAACCGATCCCTGAACTCTTGCCAGCCTCTGGGGTCCTTGTGAAGGAATGGTTGGCGGTACGGTCCTGAGCTGTAGGATTCGACGAACGACTGGAATCCTCCATCCAGAATCGCTTGGCCCATGGCTTGATACCGCGCCTGGTTGCCAGAAAAGCTTGCGGGGTCCGAACCTGATCCGCAGCCGACAATCGTGAGGGACGCCGCACGCTCTGGATAGGTCAATCCAACTTGCAGCGTTGTGAAGCTTCCCATGGACAGGCCGACAAAGTGCGCTCGCTCGATTTCCAGTGCATCGAGCAATCCTACGGCGTCGGCTGCCGCTATCTCCTGCGAGTAGCAGGAGGGGCCGGCCGGGATCGCCGACGGCGGATAGCCTCTCGCGCTGTACACCACACATCGGTAGCTTCTGGAGAAGTGTCGCAATTGGGGTTCCCAACTGCGATGACTTCCTGCCATCTCGTGGATAAACAGGATCGGCTCACCGCGACCTGCTTCTTCATAATAGAGCTCGACGTCACCAACCAACCTATTGGGCATATCTCACCTTAAGAGCGTGCTCGATAGCGATATCTTCTCGTGACTGCCTTGTTAATCATCCAGTTTCTTCATATTGGTCTTGGTGACAATATCGCGCCACATGTCGAATTCTCGTTTCTGGATGTCGTTGAACTCGGCCGGCGACGTCGCGCTGGGCAGGACGCCTAACCGATCGAAAGCATCCTTGATTTCATTTGTTTTCAGGGCGGCGTTCAACGCCGCATTCAGCTTGAAAACGATGGGGTCTGGCGTATTGCGAGGGGTCAGGATCCCATACCAGGTGGGGGTGTTCAGGTCGGCAAGGCCGAGTTCGCCGTATGTCGGTACGTCCGGTAACGGGCTCAGCCGCTGCTTGGCTTGAACCGCGAGAGCGCACAGCTTTCCGCTTTGAATGTGCGGCATTGCCGTGCTGACATTGTCGAAAACGGCGGCGATTTGCCCTCCGTAGAGATCATTCATTGCCGGACCCAGTCCGCGATAAGGGACATGTAGCATGTGAAGCCCGGTGACGGCGAGGAAGCGCTCACCGGAGAGATGCGACAGAGAGCCTTGTCCTGCCGATCCGTAGGTGTATTTTCTCGGGGAGGTCCTGAGCAAGGACAGGAAGGTGGACATCTTGCAATCCGGGACCAAGCCCTTGCTGGCGACCAACACACCCGGCGCAATCACGATCTGCCCCACGGACTTGAAATCCTTCAAGGGGTCATATTCAAGCTTGGCATAGACGTTCGGCGCCACGCCTTGAGTGCTCGCCGTCGCCATGCCAATGGTATAGCCGTCCGGCCTTGCCCTTTTCAGCATGCCGATGCCCGTGCGTCCACCGGCTCCACTCTTGTTGTCGATCACCACCGATTGCCGCAATTGGTCCTGCATGCCCTTCGCGATGACCCGGGCGATGACGTCTGTCGGACCGCCCGCGGCGAAAGGGACGATCAGCGTGATCGGTGCGGATGGGTAGTTTTCCGCTCCTACGGCTCCCGCAGCAGCCAGCGCTATTACGATTAGCGCGTGCTTGATTTTGATCATTTCCAGCATGATGACTCCCGCCCTGAATCAACGGCTTGCGAAAGTTGAAGCTTTTTTCCTTGAAGGCGGCTTTCGTGATCCGAAATGTGCGCGGGCGCTTCTCTCGTGTTTCGGACTGATCCGCCAGCGCCTAGAGTTCAAGCGCCATCTGCTGCGCGCTTCGCTCTACCGCAAACACCTTGCCGCGCGCCTCTCGGCCTGGTGCGGATTCACTGGAACCACTCAGATCTCGTCTACCGCTTCCTGGGCAGACGGCTCATCAGAAGTTGGTTGGTCCCGATTTCGCTACGTGACAATGCCCGCAGGCAGCATGGTGACCAGGGACCGGGGCCCCCGGGCAACTCCAGGGGCCCAATGGAATCAGGGCTTTAGCGGCACCAGACGCACCACGTACAAGCCAGCGGCTGGCACATCCGCTGTGATGCTTGCATTGGTGCCGTTAACGGTGCTGACGTCGTTTCGCGCAACGGTATAGGTAACGCCATTCGCGGTGCTCTGCACGGTTTCGAGAATCGGATTCGCGTACATCGTCGAAGGCAGCGTGAATGCCACCTTGAGCTGCGGATTCAGGAGATGTGCGTAGTCCCCATTGGTTTTAACCTCATAGGCATAGTCGGCCTTGACGCCCGTTGGCAGCGGATTGGGAGTGCCGAGGCAGATCGTGACGTCCTTAAGGCCCGTCTGCGGCGTCTTGACTGTTAGCGTAGCGATATTGTCGTCGGTGACGAGCGACAGGTTCGCATTGGGCACCGAGTTGGCGCCGAGGCTGATCTTCCTGTAGTTATCCGGGCAGGAGAAGGCTGTCGGCTGAGGGTTGGTCACGGGCGTCGAAGCCTCAGGAGTTGTACTGCCATCCCCGTCACCACCACCGCATGCTGCCAAAAACGTCGCACTCGAAACCAGACCTGCAATCTGCACTAACTTTCTCATCCTCCCTTCTCCTTTTGATTATTTATTTCTAGCACTAGATTTCGAAATTTACCTGTGATATTCGCTGGAAAATTGATCTTGGACGAAGTTAATCCTTTGTGAGCCGGCGAGCCACATCCCTATGGATCGCCGGTTTTTCGATAGAAATAAGTTGTAGATTTTCATGGAAACTTACGAAGTGAAAATGGCGCAGATGCATCAAAATTGCCTTGCATCAAGCAAATGGCGTGTTTTGTCTCGGCCTGTCGTGCGGCGGTTGGTTGCCGACTCGCCGCGACCGCTCCCGGCAGCCTGTGTGGTTCAGTGGGGTCACCCTGCGCAGATGGTGCGGCGCTTGACGAGCAACAACCGACGGATCGGATGCCGTGGACTTTGTTGCCGAAGCGTCCGGGATCGGAAGATCCTGCGGCTTGGGCAGTTCCCCATCCCTTGATGCAAGTAGCAGCCCGGCCCAGATGCATCCCAGGGCGACAAGCGCCAGCATAGCCGGCCACCCGTTCGCTTCGCGCACCGGCACTTCATCCCGCTTGGCCGTGCGCCACTCCCACACCGCGTAGCAGCCGAGCAGGAACACACCGAATCCCGCCCACCAGGGTGCGAAATGCATGGCAAGATCCCACTCCGCACCAACCATATGATGGTTGGGCTTCATCGGTTGCGCACCAGTTCGCGTAGCGTCTGGCGATTCCGCAGGGCGGCTGTCATGGCACCGGCCGGTATTCTGAACTGTCTGGCAAGCTTGTTGGCCACGTATCCCTGGCCAAGCCCTCGGTGCATGTGTTGTAGCGGCCGCCCTGCCAAGGTGGCGGTAGAGGTTGTCATCCCACGATCTCCGCGCCAGCCGGCGGCGTCTGCTTGCCCTGACCTGCGCCCGTTGCGGTCGGACTGGCGTCGGATAGCTCGTCCATCAAGAATTTCAGCAGCACCGTGCGCACGATGCTCGCAAGTGCCGCGCTTGATAGCTGTCCCGTGTAGTGGCGCAGTGCCATGACCTCCTGCCGGCACGCCTGAATATCCTCCAACGTCAGCGCTTCACCGCGGTCGACCTTGTCGACAAACCGGTGAACCGCTTGCGTGGACGGACAGTCCGCCGCCCTCATGCGGGCAATGTCAAAGGCTTCGGCGAATCCCCGGATGCTGTCCACCAAGTGATATTGCATGTCGCGGCCTGCGGCGTGGTACATCAGTTCGCCTTCCTCGGACAAC
This sequence comes from Cupriavidus sp. HMR-1, assembly GCF_000319775.1. NCBI lineage: Bacteria > Pseudomonadati > Pseudomonadota > Betaproteobacteria > Burkholderiales > Burkholderiaceae > Cupriavidus > Cupriavidus sp. HMR-1. The sequence continues at coordinate 26,134 of NZ_ANKP01000067.1, read as the reverse complement.
TCCAGCGCCACACCGGTCTCGATCTGGTCCAGCACACTCTCAAGCGGCCCAAAGGCCGCATCCAGCCTCCATGGCTGTAACCGAACAGCGCCCTGCGGGCCTGCTGCGCGCGACCGATATGCCTTGCGTGGTTTCTTCGTCTTGCCCATCGTTCATCAACCGCTTCAATTCCCCAACGTCATCCTGCCGGTCCTTCCATCCCTTATCCGCCGAAGACTTCTCCATACTCATAAATTGGAATATCTCAGGGGTAGGAAGAGGACAGACCTCCTGGCAATGAGCGGCAAGCGTGGCAGCAATTCAATCCTCGCGGGTCTTGCCAGAAATGTGTGGACACCATGTATTCGACGCGACCGCTACCGCAAAAATTAACTTGATGACCGGCTTTATGCACGACTGTTCTCAGTAGAGCGGACAGGTCCTTGCCGTAAAGCACCCAACTCGCTGGTATCGAGTGTCTGTCAGCCACACTGATACACCACGTATTACGTCACAACGGCATCGGAGGACGCCATAGAACGATTTCGAAAGTCCTCACAATCCTGCTGGATGTCCAGACCATGTCGCGCAAGCTCAAGGACCTTCAGAGCTATGGCTACCTGATCGACGATTCGGCTCTGTGTGCGCTATCGCCCATACCGGTCTTGCCGTATCAACCGATCCGGGGGCTCAACGCTCGATCCGGAGCGGCTGGCGTCGCGAACGTATTGGCGGAAACCCTGCCTTTGGCATTGACGAATTGCTAGTGAATGCTGCGCGCCACATCATGCTGATTCGATCGACTCGCCTTTCGTCATCGCATGAGCGCAATCCTGCAGGGCATCAAGGTACTGGACCTGACCCGTGTCGTGGCCGGGCCGTGGGCTACCCAGAATCTGGCGGACATGGGTGCCACCGTCTACAAGATCGAGAAACCCGGTGATGGCGATGACACGCGTCGAATGGGTCCATTCCTGACCGACGGCGATGGCAACGTGACAAACGATTCCGCGTTCTTCCTCTGCTGCAACCGCGGCAAGCAATCGGTCACCGTCGACATTTCGCAGCCGGAAGGCGCCGAACTGGTACGCCAACTGGCAGCGCAGTGCGATGTCGTCGTGGAGAACTACAAGGCGGGCAGCCTGAAGAAGTACGGACTCGACTACGAGAGCATCCGTGCGCTGCGTCCCGACATCATCTATTGCTCCGTGACCGGCTTTGGTCCGGACGGCCCTTACGCGCCCCGCCCGGCCTACGACTTCATCCTGCAAGGCATGGCGGGGCTGATGAGCACCTGCGGGCAGCCCGACGGCACCCCTGGCGCGGCGCCGATGCGAACCGCGATTCCACTGACGGATATCCTCACCGGGCTGTACGCATCGGTGGCGCTGATGGGGGCGCTCTATCACCGTCAGGCTACCGGTGAGGGGCAATTCATCGATGCCGCGATGATCGATGCCGCAGTGGCTGCAAACGGCCATCTCGCGCTGGGCTATCACATGACGGGGAAGGTGCCGCAGCGCGCCGGCAACTCCAATCCGGTGGCATCGCCGTCGGAGGTGTTTGCCTGCCTTGACGGCCACGTTATCGTCGCCGCCGGTAACAACGGCCAGTTCGCGGCGCTGTGTCGCGTGATCGGGTGTGCGTCGTTGATCGAAGATCCGCGATTCCTGCAGAACATGGACCGCGTGCGAAATCGCCCCGTTCTGCGCGAAGCATTAGGCGAACGTCTGCTGAACTGGCGTCTTGGCGATCTGATCCAGGCCCTGGAAGGCGCAGGCGTGCCATGTGGCCCGATCAACGGCATCGACGACGTTTTCGATGATCCGCAAGTCCGGCACCGCGAACTGCTGGTACGCCTGCCGCACGGCAGTGGTGTCGAGGCGCCGACCCTGCGCAGCCCACTGCGCTTCTCTGCCACGCCGGTCACGATGACCGCGCCACCGCAACTTGGCCAGCACACCGAAGCGGCGCTGCGGCGCGAATTGGGGATGTCGGCAGCGGACGTGGAGGCCTTCCGGGAAAGAGGCGTGATCTGACGCAACGGACCATGGAATGGACGCGGGCTGCGCAAGGCAGCCCGCTTTTCATTGTGGTCGGGATATGCCGGCGCTACCGGCATATCGCATCAGTCCGCATCAGTCGAGTTTTATCCCCGCCTTTTGCACCACGCCGGCCCATCGCCCCGCTTCTTCCTTGATAAACGCCTGGAACTGATCCGCCTTGCCGCCGACCGGGTCGATGCCATAGTCGATCAGCTTGGCCTGGACGTCCGGTGCGTGCACCACGGCGTCGAGTTCGGCGGACAGTCTGTCAACGATGGCGGTTGGCGTCTTTGCTGGTGCCAGCACGCCGATCCAGCTCGAGGGCATGATGTTCGGATAGCCGGCTTCAGCCATGGTGGGCACATCGGGTGCGGCCGGCCAGCGGCGCGGATTGGTGATGGCCAGCGCGCGAACCTTGCCTGCCTTCGCCAGCGGAATCATGGTCTGCACAGAGTCGAAGATCACGGCCACCTGCCCCGAGATAAGGTCTGGCAGCGCAGGCGAGATGCCCTTGTATGGCACGTGCGTCATCGTCATGCCCGTGCCCTGTGAAAACAGCTCGCCAGCCAGATGCGCGCCTGACCCACTGCCGCTCGAGGCAAAAGTCATCTGGTCCGGATGCGCCTTGCCCCACGACACCAGTTCCTTTACTGACTTCGGCGGCAACTGCGCACTCGAAACCATCAGTAGCGGAATACGCCCAATCTCGCTGACACCAGTCAGGTCCCGGATCGGGTCGTAGCTCATCTTCTGGTACAGGCTCGGGTTGATCGCGTGTGCGGCCACCACAACCAGCAGCGAATAGCCGTCCGGCGCGGATTTAGCAACGTTGTCCGAACCGATCATGCCGTTGGCGCCCGGGCGGTTCTCCACGACGACCGGCTGTCCGATACGTTCGGCCAGTTTCTGCATGACGAGGCGGGTTACCGCGTCTGACACGCCACCCGGCGGGTATGGCACCACCACGCGTACCGGCCGCGACGGCCAATTCTGCGTGCCGGCACTCTGCGCCATGGCGGGCACCACGAGCATCCATCCACTGGCGAGTATTGCCGCCTGCACGAGCCGCCGCCTTGCGGCACGGCGGGAGTTCTTCTGCGCTGTCATCACCACTGTCTCCTCCTGGTCTTGTCGCTGTTGTCACATAGCGGCGCCAGCCGCCTTGTTCATGCCGCGTCGTCCGACTTCCTCTGCCCAGGCAATGGGCACCGAGAGCGGAAAATCGAGCAGCATCTGCGCGAAGCTCTTGCCCAATGGGTCGGATCGCAGGCTCGCCACGCCGCCACCGGCAAGCGCGTCATGCATCAGGAAATTCAGCGCATTCAGCCCGGGTACCTCAAAACACTCCACCTCACCCGCCACAAGATGCGCGAAGTACTGACCGACGGCCTTTGGCGTCAGTTGCTGGCGCAGCAACGCCAGATACTCGGGCTTGCGTGCAATCACGCCGATGTTCTCGTCGTCGCCCTTGTCACCACTGCGCGCGCACGCCAGCGCCACCAGCGGGCATGTCACGCGTGGGCCGTCAGCGATTGGGGCGGTGGTTAGCGCCACAGGCGCAGCGGCCTGTGGTGCAGCCTGTGGTGCGCCCATTTCGGCGGCGATGCTCAGGGCCACGCGGCGGTTATCGAGTTCGACCGTCATTGGCACCGCATCCTTCGGCACAAGAAACGAGAAGACCTTGACCACCGGCTGGATATCTACGCGTCCCGAGAACGACGAACGGGTGCCGGCCGCCATCGACGTGCCGGCGGAAGCGCATTCGCGCTGCAGGATGGCCAACGCCTTTGCCCGAGCGTGCCGGGCGCCGATGCGCAATACCACTTCGCGCGTGGGCATCTCCCGTGCATGGGGACCGTAGTGCGATTCGCAACCAAGCAGTTCGACGATGGTCGCGCTGTAGTCGCCGAACCCCTGCTCGGCCATCATGCGGCGCGTGCGTGCAAGCAGCGCTTCGGCGGTACGGTGGGCCTTGGCCGGCGCGTCGATGCCGCGAATCGCCATCATCGGACTGATCTGGTAGCCATCCTGCCAGGTGGCATTGGCCTTGTAGTGCGTGCCCGGCGGACGGCCGCGCGCGCCTTGCACGCGAACATGCCCTTCGTCGATGACCTCGACATGCACCTGACGGAAATCGCAGGTCACGTCTGGCATCAGGTAGTTGGCTGGATCACCGACTTCGTACAGGATCTGTTCGGATACGGCCAGCGGATCGATCAGGCCACCGGTGTCGTCGGGCTTCGACAGCACGAAGCTGCCATCCTCCGCGCAATCGATGACGGGGTAGCCAATGCGGTCCCAGTCGGACACGCGTTCCCAGTCGGTGAACAGCCCCCCCGTGGCCTGCGCTCCGCACTCGATAACGTGCCCCGCAAGCGTGCCAGCCGCCAGCCTGTTCCAGTCGTCCCAGCCCCAATCGAACTCATGCGCCAGGGCGCCCACCACCACCGCGCTATCCACGCAACGGCCGGCGATCACGATATCGGCGCCCATTTCGAGCGCTCTCGCGATGCCCTGCGCGCCGGTGTACACGTTTGCGGACCATGGCTCGGTGGTTGGCACGGCGCTACCGTCCAGTTGTGTCAATCCCGCGTCGCACCAGCCTGGGAATGCGGTACCCACATCGTCCCCAGTGACCACGGCAATCTTCGGCGACAGACCCTGTTGCGCGGCAACCTTCAGCAACGCGTCGCGACAGCCCTGCGGATTCAGCCCACCAGCATTGGCGATGACGCGCACGCCACGCTCGAGGATGGCGGCCAGATGGGGCGCGATCGCGGCGTGAACAAAGTCGGTGGCGTAACCCAGGGACGGATCCTTGGCGCGGGCACGGGCCAGAATCGACATCGTGGTTTCGGCCAGGTAGTCATACACCAGGTACTGAAGTCCGGGCACCGTCAGTAACTGGGGCGTGGCGGTGGCCGAGTCGCCCCAGAAACCGCTGGCGCCACCGATGCGGACCGTGCGGGGCAGGCTCCGGCTGGTTTCCGTACCCCGGCGGCCGGTGGCGGAGGCGCGTTTCATGCCTTGCCCTCCCCTGCGTCCTCAGCCTCCACGCGCACCAGCAGGGTGCCAGCGCTGGCCTGTCCGCCAGCACGTGCCGACAACTCAGAGACGACGCCGGCGAACGGGGCGACGAGCGTGTGTTCCATTTTCATCGCTTCCAGTACAACCAGCGACTGGCCCGCCTCCACACGATCACCTTCCGCGACGTTCACCGCCACGATCCGGGCGGTCAGCGGCGCGGTGAGCGCGCCCGATGACTCGCCTTCCGTACTTCGACGGCGTGGGTCGTGTCGGATGAAGCGCCAGGCCCGACCGTCGGCAAACAGATGTATCGCCTGACCGTCGTCAGCATGGAGAACAGGCCGAGCCATACCGTCGCACTCGATCCATGCGGCCCCATCGGCGGCATGGTCGCGGAGCATCCGCACATGGACTGGCTGCGCGCTCGGCTCTCCGCGCGCGCTGACGGTAACGCGCCAGCCTTCTTCTGTCGCCTGCACTGTCGAGTCCCACGGCCTCCCTTCTGCGTGCAGTCTCACCGACGTTGTCATGCGCGATAGCGCGGCAGGCTCGTTCCGCGACAACTGGCCAGATGCCGCCAGTGCGGCAATGGCTACCACATGACGAGATGGTTCGGCGGGTTGCAGCGACGCCTGCATATGAGCCTCGACGAAGCCTGTGTGCACGTCATTGCCCGCGAACGCCGCGCTGGCAAGGCACGACGCCAGGAACGGCTGGTTCGACGGCACGCCGAGCAGCACGCAGTCCTGCACCGCACGCAACAGCTTCTGGCGCGCTTCCTCGCGCGTGCGCCCATGGGCCACGAGCTTGGCGATCATCGAGTCATAGTGCGTGGGGATGGTGCCCCCGGTGTCCAGCGCATGGTCGACGCGCACGTCGTGGCCCGCATCCGGGGCGCGCCACCGCAACACCGGGCCGCCCTGCGGAAGAAATCCCGCAGGCACGTCCTCGGCCGTCAGGCGCACTTCGATCGCGTGACCGTCGAACGTCACCTGGTCTTGCGTCGCTGGTAGTGTCTCGCCCGCGGCAACGTGCAGTTGCCATGCCACGAGGTCGAACCCGGTAATGGCCTCAGTCACGGCGTGTTCCACCTGCAGCCGGGTGTTCATCTCCATGAAGTAGAAATTGGCGCCGGCATCGAGCAGAAACTCCATCGTGCCGGCGCCCACGTAGCCGATGGCCCGCGCGGCCCGCACGGCCGCCTCGCCCATCCTGGCGCGTAGCGCGGGCGATACCGCCGGCGATGGGGCTTCCTCGATCACCTTCTGGTGGCGGCGCTGCACCGAGCAATCGCGCTCTCCAAGGTGGATCACATTGCCATGCACGTCGGCAAAGACCTGAATCTCGACGTGGCGTGGTTGGATGACCGCGCGTTCCAGGATCAGTTCGTCATTGCCGAACGCCGTCGCGGCTTCCGACCGCGCACTGGCGAGCGCCGCGGGCAACGCAACGGCATCGGGCACCAATCGCATGCCACGCCCGCCGCCGCCTGCCGCAGCCTTGACCATCAGCGGGAAGCCGATGCGCCCGGCTTCTGCCAGCAAAGTCTTGTCGTCCTGCGCCTCGCCTTGATAGCCCGGCACGCACGGCATGTCCGCGGCCAGCATCAGGCGCTTGGCTTCGGCCTTGTTGCCCATGGCACGGATGGCGCTGGCCGGCGGACCGACGAAGACCAGGCCGGCTTCGGTCACGGCGTCGGCGAACTCGGCGTTCTCGGCCAGGAATCCATAGCCCGGATGGACGGCGTCGGCACCAGCGGTTCGCGCGGCAGCGATGATGGCCGCAATATTGAGGTAGGACTCACGCGGTGCGGCAGCACCGATACACACGGCCCGATCCGCGCTGGCCACGTGTGGGCTGTGGCGATCGGCCTCGGAGTAGACGGCAACGGTGCCAAGCCCAAGTCGGCGGGCCGTCCGCATGATGCGGATGGCGATCTCGCCCCGGTTGGCCACGAGCACGGTATGGAAGGGTCGGCAGGAAGCTGACATGAAATGCTCTCTGGAAAGTTTCTTTGCGTTCAGGCGTCTGTCGATTGCGCGGCGCAGACGATGCTGGCATCGAATCGCGTGACCCAGCGCGCATCGCGCTTTTCGCGGAAGGCCGCGATGCCTTCTGCGCCCTCGGTGCGCATGCACTGGGCAAACTGATGTGATGCGTCATCGAGCAGGCTGTCGACCGGCGTCGGGCCGCATCTGGCGACCAATGCCTTGAACTGGCGGTTGGCGTGTGGCCCGCAGCGGCCAATGCGGGTCAGCCACTCGGCGATCAGTTCGTCCAGTCCGGCGGCGTCTTCGGCCAACTGGTCTACGAGCCCGATCGCCTCTGCCGCCACGCCGTCCAGACGCTCGCCGGTCAGGCCTAGCCGGCGCGTCAGCGCGGCGCCGAGTCGATCAACGACGAATGGTGCGATCTGCGCGGGAATGATGCCCAGCGAGGTTTCCGACAAGGCGAACCGCGCCGCGCGCGTTGCGAGCACAACGTCTGCGGCACATGCCAGACCCATGCCGCCGCCCATTGCCGGCCCGTCCACGGCCGCGATCACGGGTATCGGAAGTGCCGCCAGCCGTGTCATGAAATGACCGAACTGGCGGTTGCGCGCGGCAACCGGGTCTTCGTGGCCAACATCGGCGTCAAGCCGCGCCTGGAAATTGCCGACGTTGCCCCCAGCGCTGAAGGTTCCACCCGCACCGCGCAGCACCAGCGCGCGGATGCCGACGTCGGCTTCAGCCTGCGCCACGATGTCCGTCAACACGGCGACCACTTCCGGAGCGAGCGCATTGCGCGTGGCCGGGATGTTGAGCGTGGCGAACAACACGCCCTCCACGCAACGTACGATGACTGGGTTGGTCATGGCTCGTCTCAGCGGTCGTGGCGGGACATCAGCCCCATCTGCTTGGCAATTACCTGCAGCATCACCTCGTCGGCGCCACCACCGATCGATCCGAGCCGGAAATCCCGATAGGCGCGATTGGCGTGGTTGTCCCACGTGTAACCCATGCCGCCCTGGAACTGGATGCACCAGTCGGCAATCTCGCGCGACAGGCGCCCCGCTTTCAGCTTGGCCATCGACGCCAGCTCCACCACATCCTCGCCCTGGATATAGGCTCGCGTCGCGACGTGAACCAGCGCGCGCAGCGATTCGAGTTCGGTCTTCAGTTCGGCGAGCTTGAACTGGATGTACTGGTTGTCGAGCAGCGGCTTGCCGAACGCCACGCGCTGGCGGAGGTAGTCGGCGGTCTCCTCGATCAGCGCGCTGCACGCCAGCCGGCGGGCTGCACCGTTCAGGCGCTCCTCCTGAAACTGCTTCATCTGATAGATGAAGCCCATGCCCTCCTCGCCAATACGGTTGCGCACCGGCACGCGTACGTCATCGAAGAAGATCTGGGCGGTGTCCGAGCACCACATGCCCATCTTGCGGATCTTCTGCACTTCCACGCCACGCACGAGTCGGCCGTTTTCCCTCAACGGCACGATAATCAGCGACTTGTTCTTGTGGACCGGCCCGTCCGACGTGTTGCAAAGCAGGCAGATCCAGTCGGCCTGCGTGCCGTTGGTGATCCACATCTTGGAGCCGCTGATCACGTAATCGTCGCCGTCGCGACGTGCGCGTGTCTTCAGCGATGCGACGTCTGAGCCCGCTCCGACTTCCGACACGCCGATGGAGACCACCATCTCGCCGGCGATGGCAGGTGCCAGGAATTCACGCTTGAGCGCGTCAGAGCCGAATGCCGCCAGTGCAGGCGTGGCCATGTCGGTTTGCACGCCGATACCCATCCCAACACCTTGCGCGCGTGCATGGCCCAGGGCTTCGGCGGCGGCGACGGCGTACGAGAAATCCAGGCCCAGCCCGCCGTATTCCACAGGCTTGGTGATACCGAGGAATCCAAGCTCACCCATCTTCCGGAATAGCGCGTGGGCGGGAAACGTTTCCGCTGCTTCCCATTCGTCGACGAACGGGTCGATCTCGGCCGCGACGAAGCGGCGGATACTGTCCATGATGCTGCGGTGGTCCTGGGTATAAAGCATCTGTGTCTCCGGGGTACCTTGTTTGTTCAGATCTGGTGAGGCGCGAAAGCGTCGGAAGCGTCGGAAGCGTCGGAAGCGTCAGAAACGCGCAACGCCGAACTGCATCGCGCGGGGCGTACGGGCGGCGGCTTCTCGCGCGGTGGCCAGCACAAAGGCCAGCACCGCGCGTGTGTCGCGTGGGTCGATCACACCATCGTCCAGCAGCAACCCGCTGGTGACGAACGCGCTGCCCTGGCGTTCGAAGTTGGCGACGATCTCGGCGGTCTGCGTGGCCAGCGCCGCCTCGTCCACTGGCACGCCCTTGCGCGCGGCCTGCTGACGGGCCACGATTTCGAGTGTCATCGCAGCCTGCTCTCCCCCCATGACGGCCGTGCGCGCGTTGGGCCACGAGAAGCAGAAGCGCGGATGGAAGCCACGGCCGCACATGCCGAAGTTGCCGGCGCCGAAGCTCGCGCCGCAGTACAGCGTGACATGTGGGACGGTGGAGTTGGAGAGCGCCTGAATCATCTTCGAGCCGTGCTTGATCATGCCGGCCTCCTCCGATGCCTTGCCGACGATGAAGCCCGTGGTGTTCTGCAGAAACACGATCGGTGTGCCGGACTGGTTGCAGGCCTGAATGAACTGCGCGGCCTTGGTGGCGCCAGCGGGATCGATCGGGCCATTGTTGGCGATAAAGCCAACGGCGTGGCCTTCGATGCGGGCATGACCGCAGACCGTGCCTGGTCCGTAGTCGGGCTTGAACGGCAGCCAGGCGGAGTCATCCACCAGCCTGGCGATAACCTCGCGCATATCGACCGGACGCTTGTGATCCAGGGTCATGACACCTTCGAGCTCGACGGCGGGGAGCTTCGGCGCCCGTGCCGGCCGTGGCGGCGTCTGATCCACGCGGGGCCAGTCGAGGCTGGCGACGATGTCCCGTGCCGTGGCAATGGCGTGCTCGTCGTCCTCGGCCAGATACTCGGCCAGACCGCTGACGGTGGCGTGTAGATCCGCGCCCCCCAGTTCTTCGTCAGTGGCAATCTCGCCTGTTGCGGCTTTGAGCAGCGGCGGGCCGGCCAGGAAGGCGCGGGCGCGCTTGCGGACCATCACGACGTAATCGGACAGGCCCGGCATGTACGCCCCGCCGGCCGTGGACGAGCCGTGGACCACCGTAATGACCGGTAGCCCGGCTGCCGAGAGCCGCGCCAGGTTGTAGAAGATCGTGCCGCCTCGCACGAATTTGTCGACCCTGTACTTGCGCAGGTTCGCGCCGGCCGACTCCACGAGATGGATCAGCGGCAACCGGTTCTCCAGCGCGATGTCCTGGCAGCGCATCAGCTTCAGGTTGCCGGCCTCGGTCATGGCGCCCGCATCGATGCCTGAATCCGTGGCCAGCACCATGCAGCGCACGCCGCAGACAAAGCCGATTCCGGCAACCAGCGAGCCACCGGGAATCGACGTATCGGGATTCGGATCGTCCAGCCCATATCCCGCAAGCGTGGCCAGCGGCAGGAATGGCGCACCGGGATCGAGCAGACAGGCGACCCGCTCGCGCGGCAGCAGCGCCCCGCGTTTCTGAAAGCTCGAGCGAGCACGCGACGACGCGTCGACGGCTCGCTGTTCCAGCGCGCGCAGCCGGTCTGTCAGCGCCTGCATGCCAGCACGCTGCGTGGCAAAGGTATCCGAGGTGGAATCAATCCGGGTATCGATGGGGATCATGGTGGGAGACCGGCTGGCGTCCTGTGGCGTCCGATAGCGCGTGTTGGCTTGACGGGTTGTATGAAGTGAATCCATTGCAATCCACCCTTCGCCGCCGGACAACCACAACGGGCGTCGTTGTGCATAATGTGCACAACTTAGGTATTAACCCTGCAACCTACTCTCGTCCTGCCGGTTTCCTTATGCCCTCGAGCGCCAAAGCGGATGCCCCCCTCCCCCAACCCGGCGTGCAAAGCCTGACACGCGCCTTTGCGCTGCTGCACCTGTTGGGCACACATCACGACCCGGGATTGACCCTGCCCGAGCTTGCCACGCTGGCGAGTATCGATCGCACTACCGCGCATCGCATGATCCGTTTCCTTGAGGCGGCGGGATACGCCGAGCGCGAACCGGCCGGCAAGCGCTATCACCTGGGCAGCGCGGCCATGGCGTTGGGCCTGCGGGCAATGAACCGGCCGCCTCCCGATAGCCGCATCGTCACGCGGATGAAGGCGGTGGCGCGTCTGACTGGCGATGCGGTGTTCCTGATTGGGCGCCTGGGCGACCACGGACATTGCCTGCACACCGAGGAAGGCGCGCATCGCATCAAGACGTTTGACCTGTTGACTGGCACGTCGCGGCTGCTGGGTCAGGGCACGGCGAGCATGGCGCTGATGGCAAGGCTGGATAACGACGAAATCCGGAAGCACTACAACCGGCATCGGGCGGAGTACGAGCAAGGTGGATTGAGCCTGCTGGCACTGTTGCGTGGCGTGGACCGCAGTCGCAAACTCGGTTATGTGCTGGCCGGCGCCGGCGGGGTGGCCGGCGTGGGCTACCTGTTGCCACTGGCGTTGGAAGGCGACCTGGCAGTCAGCGTCGTGTCCGCCGCGTCACGGATGCCCGTGTCGCGGCGTCACGAAATTGGCGCGCTATTGCAGGCGACGTTCGGCGCGGATTGAGCCCCGAAGCCGCCAATGGTGCCGCTTACTGGTTCTTCATCGCCTCGGCCAGTCGCGCGATGATCTCGCCTTCGCTCTTGAATGCCTTCTGCGCGTAGGCCGTGTACTGCTCGGGATTCATGTAGTTGCTGACCATACCGTACTGGCGGGTCACGTTCAGGAACTTCGGGTCCTTGAGCGCATTGCGGAAGGCATCGTCAAGCCGCTTCACGACCGCGGGCTTCATGTTTGCCGGGCCGACGATGCCGAAGGGCGAGTTCGACCACACTGGATAGCCGATCTCCTTCAGCGTCGGCGCATTGGGGAAGTCCGCGGCGCGTTTCTCCGACAGCGTCGCCAGCACGCGCATTTGCCCACCTTGCACGTAGGGCAGCAGCGTGTTCGACAGCACCGCCACATCGGACGAACCGCTCAGCAGCGCGGTGATCGCCTCGGCGTCGCCCTTGTACGGGACGTGGGTCCAGTTCGATTGCGACACCCGCGCCAGTTCGGAAATGGTCAGGTGCTGGCTGCCGTAGATGCCGGTGGTGCCATAGCTGATGCCTTTCTTGTTGGCCTTGGCATCGGCGATCAACTCCTGCATGGTCTGCCACTTCGCGTCCTTCTTCACGGCTACCGCGAAGTTGTAGTCTGCGATCATGGAGATGTATGTCAGGTCCTTGAGCGGGTCATAGCGCATCTTCTGCACATGCGGCAGGCGGAAGATCACCACGGGCGCCATGCTGAGCGTGTAGCCGTCCGGTTCGGTGGTGGCCATCTGCGTGGCACCGAGCGTGCCACTGACACCGGGCTTGTTTTCCACCACGATCGACTGACCCAGTTCACGGCCGGCCGCGTCGGCAAGCGCGCGTGCCACCTGATCGGTGACGCCGCCCGCGCCGTAAGGCACGATGAGCCGGATCGGACGGGTTGGGAACTCGTCGGCGGCCAGCGCCGGCGTGCCAAGGGAAGCCGTCAGCGCCAGGCCGGTGGTGGTCAGCGCGACACGGAAGAAGCGACGTCGTTGCATGAAGGTGTCTCCTGAGTTGTCTGCCGGATCTGTCATGTCCGGTCTGCGAGGTTGTCCGCACAGTATGACAATGGCGCCACGGAGCGGACCATCAGGAATTGGAGAATACCGGTCGCATATCCACCGATTTCATCGTCTACATGCACGGGTTGCATGTCGCCAAATAAAAAAACGCCCCGCAGTGCGGGGCGCTCCCTAACTCCATGCCCTACCCTCAGGCTGCTTTGTTTCCCCGTAGCAGCTTCTTGTCAATCTTGCCAACGCTGGTCTTCGGAATCTCGGCCACGAAGGCGATCCGATCAGCTTCAGGTACCGCGAACTTGCTCAGGCGCTGGGCCGAGACATGGTTCATCAGCTCCGCGCGGATGTCCTCGGCGCCCACTTCCGAATCCGGTTGCCGCACCACAAAGGCCATTGGCCGCTCGCCCCAACGCGCGTCAGGCACGCCAATCACGGCGCACTCCCGCACGCCCGGCACGCGCGTGACCAGATTCTCGATCTCGATCGAGGAGACCCACTCGCCACCGGTCTTGATCACGTCCTTGAGGCGGTCCACGATCTGCACAAAGCCGTTCTCGTGGACGACCGCGACGTCCTGCGTGTGCAGGTAGCCGTCGGCCCAGAGTTCTTCCGACGCACTCGGCTTGCGGAAGTAACTGCGGGTCAGGTATGGCGCGCGCAGCACGATCTCGCCCTGGCTTTGGCCATCGCGTGGCAGTTCCCGCATGTCCGTCCCCACGATGCGGAAGTCTGCCAGCGGCACCGGCCGGCCCGTCGAGCAGCGCAGGCGGACTTCCTCCTCGCGGCTGGCCGGCTGGTATCCCGGCGGCAACTGCGCCAGCGCGACGATCGGGCCGGTTTCGGACATGCCGTAGCCGGCGAAGATGTCGATACCCCGCTCCAGCGCGGCCTCGCACAAGGACGGTGGCAGCGCCGAACCGCCGATGATGATCTTCCAGCCGCTCAGGTCCTGCCCGCCAGCCTCTGCGGCGTGCAGCAGCATCTGCAGGATCGTCGGCACGCAGTGCGAGAACGACACCTTCTCCTCGGCACGCAGCTTCAGCAGCATTTCGGGCGCGTAGCGGCCCGGCAGCACCGTGCGCAGGCCCAGCGTGATCGCAACATACGGGATGCCCCACGCCATCACATGGAACATCGGCGTGATCGGCATGTACACATCCTCGCGATGCATGCGCTGGCCTTCGCGCGGCGAGCACAGGCTGGCCGTCGCGGTCAGCGTATGCAGCACGATGTCGCGATGGCTGTAGCACACACCCTTGGGGTCGCCGGTGGTGCCTGTCGTATAGAACGTGGCGGCCTTCGTGCGCTCGTCGAACTCCGGAAACTCGAAGTCCGGCGAGGCGGCGCCGACCAGTGCTTCGTACTCGCCGGCGAACGGGATAGCCGTGTCGGGCACGGTCTGTCCGTCCGCCATCAGCACGAAGCGTGGCTTGCACGTGAGCTTGTCCCGGATCTGGTCGATCACGGGCACGAAGTCCGGATGCACCAGCACGACGTCTGCGCCCGCGTCATTCAGCGTGTACAGGATCTGCTGCGGCGACAGGCGAACGTTGACCGTGAAGAGCGTGGCGCCCATCATCGGCACGCCGAAATAGCACTCCAGGTAGCGGTGGCTGTCCCAGTCCATCACGGCCACTGTGGAGCCGTGATGTACACCGAGGGCCGAAAGCGAATTGGCCAGCTTTCCCACGCGCTCGCGGAATTCGCGATAGGTGTAGCGCAGTTCTCCGCGGTAGCTGATCTCCTGGTCGCCATACAGACTCATGGCGTTGATCAGGAGCTGCTTGACCAGCAGAGGGTATGCGTAGGCCGAACGCGCGGAAACGATCAGGTTCTCCATATTGACTCCGGTACTGCTCAGAACGGCACGCTGCCGATAATGCCCGCGCGCTCCATCTTGCGATAGCAAGGCGGATAGTCCATCACGGCGTAATGCTGTGTGGCGGTGTTGTCCCAGATCGCCACGCTATTGGGCTGCCAGCGCCAGCGCACCTGGTACTCAGGGATATAGGCCTGCGAGATCAGGTAGCGCAGCAGGTCCGCCGCGCCCGGGTTGCCATCCTGACCGAAGCGCACGCGCGCTGGAGTGTGGTAGTTCGTGAAGTGCGTGGTGAAGCCGTTCACATAGAGGATCTTCTCGCCGGTGTCCGGATGGGTGCGGACCACGGGGTGCTCGGCATCGGGATAGCGCTCCTTGAGCGCCAGCCGCTTCTCGATCGGCATCACGGCACCGAAGCTGGCTTCGATGCTGTGGCGCGCGCGCAGGTCGGCGATCTGGGACTTGATATGGTCGGGCAGGTTCTCGTACGCGAGGGCCATGTTCGCCCACATCGTGTCGCCGCCCACGGGCGGGCATTCCACGCAACGCAGCACGGCGCCGAACTGCGGGGCCTCGCGCCAGGTGGTGTCGGAGTGCCACGCGTTCTCGTAGCGGTCGTTCGGCTGGTCCGGCGACTTGTAGATGCGGACCAGGCCCGGATGCTCCGGATCGCTGCCCGCCACTGGGTGATCCTCGAGTTCGCCGAAGCGGCGCGCGAACGCAACGTGCTCGGCGCGGCTGAAGGTCTGGTCGCGCAGGAACACCACGCGGTGTTTCAGAAGCAGCGCGCGAATTTCGGCGAACAGATCGTCGCTCTTGATCGCGTCAGCCAGGTTGACGCCAACCAGTTCGGCACCGATGGCACAGGTCAGTGGTTTGACTTGCATGGCAGGCTCCTCAGACGACGAAAATCGACGAACCGGTGGTCTTGCGCGATTCCAGGTCGCGGTGAGCCTGCACGGCGTCTTCCAGTGCGTAGCGCTGGTTGATCTCGATACGGATGCGGCCGGCACCCACGTGGTCGAACAGTTCCCCAGCCAGTTCCGCCTTCTCGCCCGGATCGGCGATATAGTCGGCCAAGGCCGGACGCGTCACATAGACCGAGCCCTTCATGGCCAGCAGTACGGGATCGAACGGCGGGATCGGGCCCGATGCGGTGCCCACGCAGACCAGCAGCCCACGGCGCTTCAGCGAATCGAGCGAGGCCATGAACGTGCTCTTGCCGACGCTGTCGAACACCACCGTGGCGCCCACGCCATCGGTCAGTTCACGCACGCGCTTGGCCACATCCTCGTGGCTGTAGTTGATGATGTGATCGCAACCATGCGCGCGTGCCACCTCGGCCTTGGCCTCGGAAGACACGGTGCCAATCACGTTCAGGCCCTGCAGCTTGGCCCACTGGGACACGATCAGGCCGACGCCGCCTGCCGCGGCGTGCAGCAGAATCGTATCGCCGCGCTTGAACGCGTAGATGCGGCGCATCAGGTAGGCGGAGGTCAGGCCGCGCATCGTCATTGCCGCGGCGGTTTCGAAGCCGATGTTCTCCGGCAGGCGGATCAGCGGCGCGGCCGGCACCAGACGCTCGGTGCTGTAGGCGCCCAGCGTGTTCAGGAAGCCGGTGTATGTCACGCGATCGCCGACGGCGACGTTGGTCACGTCCGGACCGATGGCCTGCACCACGCCGGAGGCTTCCACGCCCATGCCCGCGGGAAGCGGTACCGGATAGGTGCCGTTGCGGAAGTACGTATCGGCGTAGTTCAGGCCAACCGCCACGTGGCGAATGCGCACCTGCCCCGGGCCCGGATCACCCACTTCCATGTCTTCGCAACGAAGGACCTCGGGTCCGCCGGTCTCATACATGCGCACGACTTTTGCCATCGCATCGTCTCCTGTTATGTGTTGCCGCACGACGTGTGCCGCCATGTCAGCCAATCTAGATGCGCCGACTGCTTGCCGCTTTGCAATCGCTGCATCCAGCTTTGCATTTCATGCCAACACGGCCTATCATCCACGCCGAGTACGACGCGGCATGGTCCAGGGCACTCCGGGCACGTGACGCGCGAAGAACAAGATGGGAGACAAGCTTGAGAACACTGGTGCGCGCTGCGGCACTGACCAATTTCTTCGAGGTGGCGGCGGCGGAAGGCCTGAACCCACAGCCCTTGCTCCGCCAGGCCGGACTGACACGCGCGCTGCTGACCGATCCCGAGCAGCGCGTTCCGGTGGACGCGTGCGCGGTATTGCTGGAGGCCGCGGCGGACGCATCGTCCTGCCTCACCTTCGGGCTGCGCATGGCGGAGTCCCGGCAGTTGTCGGATTTCGGCCTGATGAGCCTGCTGATCAGCCAGCAGCCCACGCTGCGTGACGCGCTCGACACCATCATTCGTTACCGTCATCTGGTCAACGAGTCCGTGGCAATCATGGTGGAGTCGGCCGGCAAGGTGGTCATGATCCGGCAGGAGGTAGTGCTCGGCGCGCCTTCCCGACAAGCCACCGAACTGGCCCTGGGCGTGGTGTTTCGCTTGTGCCGCGCCCTGCTCGGCGCGCATTGGCATCCACTCAGCGTCAACTTTACCCATGCCGCGCCGCCCGACCTGCAGGTGCACCGCCGGTTGTTCGGATGCCCACTGGAGTTCGGCAGCGAGTTCAGCGGCATTGTCTGCCTGGCGGCAGACCTCGACGCGCCGAATCCGACAGGCGACCCGGCCATGGCTCGCCACGCGCAGCGACTGGTGGATACCCTGCCCCGTGTGAACGAGGCGTCGATCGGGCGCGAAGTGCGCAATGCGGTGTACCTGATGCTGCCAATGGGCCGCGCCAGTTGCGAGGCCGTGGCCCAGGGGCTGGGCCTGAGCTTGCGGACCATGCAGCGGCAACTCGACGAAGCCGGCGAATCGTTCACCGACATCCTGAGCGAGGTACGCCGCGATCTGGCGCAGCGGTACGTCAGCAACCCGGACTACTCCCTGTTACGCGTTTCGGAATTGCTCGGCTATGGTTCAGCCAGTTCCTTCACACGCTGGTTTTCCACCCAGTTCGGTGAAGCCCCCTTGGCTTGGCGCCGGCGCCACAGTGTCAACCGGTGACTTGCACAGCACCATCGAATTCGCCTAGTCTGAGCGTGCGTCGCCACATCGGAGCTCCCATGGAAATGCCTACTGCAGTGCTGCTGACCGTTGCCCTCACCCTTGGCGTGCCTGCCGTTGCGCTGGCTCAGTCCACATCGCCCGCCCAGGGCAATGCCGCAGCGGCCATCTCCGATGCCGTACAGGAGGGGGCGAACCCCTATCGTCCGCCTTCGGCGAGCAGCGTCAGCCCCGAGGAAGCCCGCCGGGCGAAATGCGAGGAACTCAAGAACCAGTTCGCCGCTGGCGCGCATGGGCCCAACAGCTACACCTCTCCGGGCATGGCCACGCAGAATGCGCAGGGTCGCGCAGTGCCAAAGATCGAGCGGGACAAGTCGCGAGATGCGCTGGAAGAGACCTATCGCGCGAACTGCACGTAAGGGCTCAGGGCTTCGCCTGATCCATCAGCCTGGCCATGTTGCTCTTGATGACATCAAGCACGGCAGCCGTCATCAGTGACGTCGACATGCCGAACATCAGAATGCCGTTGGCTGCCTCGATTGGCCCCAGCATGCGCCAGCGCTCGGACATGACGATATCGCCATAGCCGAGCGTGGCGAAGTTGACGCTGGAGTGATACAGCGCTGGCACGAAGCTCTGAAACTCGCCCAGCATCAGGAACAGCACGGCCCAGATCGCGATCTGCACGATGTTGCAGGCCAGCGTCAGCAGCATCACCGCCATCAGCAGTGCGATCTCCATCCATAGCGCCTCGCGCCCTTCCCAGCGTTTGCGATAGCGCGCATAGCGACGCAGGCAGATCGCCACCACCACGCCTTGCAGGATCAGGCACAACAGCATCACGGGTGCGGCGACCAGCAGGTGTATGCGCATGGGGCCTCCTCAGGTACTCAGATCGTTGTCGATGCCGTGGACACGGTTCGTTGCCGCCGATGGTCGAGCCATCTCAGCATGAATACGCCATAGAGCGACACCCCGATGAACAGTCCCATGCGGACGGCGAACGCCTGGTAGACATCCTTGCCTGCCGCGCTGTCTTCGACCGACTGCCCAAGCAGGATGATCATCGTCACCAGGCTGTTGAGCCAGAATCCCGGGGTGGCGCGTGTCGGCCGGATCGCGAAGAGCCGGCGGGCAACCACCAGCGCGAACAGGATCGTCCAGAGAAAGAACATCCACAGATTGACGGACAGGCCAAGCGCGAACCAGAACAGGATCGCCAGCAGCCCGCCGAGCAGCGTGGACCCAAGTAGTTCGGTCGCGGCGCTACGCGCCGTCGTGCAGCTTTGCCGGCCCAGGCTGACAGCCTTCATGACGATAGGCAGGTATCCGGCCGGATCGGCCATGGCCAGCAGGAATGCCGGCATGACGACCAGCGTCGCGCGCCACGCCATCCAGTCCGCATCGCTGACAACCGGCGCGGGTGGCTTGGCCGCGGGCGTGGCCGTGCCGGGTTCTGGAATCAGCCAATGGCAGACCGCCAGCATCACCACACCGAGCAGCAGCCCGCGGGCCAGCGCGCCAATCACGCTGAGGGCGAGTCCCATGTCAGCGGTGCCGGCCACCGAGATCAGCGCAATGCCTGCCACAAGGAACGTCGACACGAGCCCGTTGCCGCCGCGCAGGCCGTAACGGAAGGCCAGGAACAGGCCGAGCGCGGTCATCAGCACCCCACTCAGCGGCGCGTGCCGCAGGAACGGGATCAGCAGCAGTCCGGTTCCGGTGGTCGCCATGACAAGCAGCGCCAGCGCCAGCCCCGCCTTGGCGGGCAGCGGGCGCCCTACCGTGGCGAACAGGAACACGGCCAGCACGGGTGCAACCATCGGAATCGCCCATTGAAAACCGAAGCTCGTCGCCAGGCAGAGCGCGGTGCCGACAGCCAGGCGCAACGCGCGGCGGGACCGCGCCGCGGTTGCGGCAGCGGCGGCGGCCGATGCGCCCGCGTCAGTAGACATAGGACAGCCAGCTCATCAGGCGGATGTACAAGCGGCCCAATGGATTGAGTGGGTTGCCTGACGTCGGGAACGCCATCACTTCGGCCTGGCCGCCCACGCGCACGCCGCGCATCGAAGAGAGTTGTCCCGGATCGATGTCGACGATCACCGGGAAGCGCTGCGCGGGCCGCAGCCAGTCGCGGCTGTTCTGCACCGTTGGCAGGCTGCCTGGCGGTGGGCTCTGGCCGGTGCTCACGCCGTAGCCAATGCTGCGCACCTTGCCTTCGAGCACCTTGCCTGGCAGCGCGTCGAGCACGATGGCCACGGGCGTGCCCGGCTCTACGTGGCCCAGGTTGTTTTCGGTGAGGTCGGCGGAAATCCATATGTCATGGATCGCGATCAGCGTCATGACCGGGCTGCCGGCGCCGGCAAAACGGCCGACTTCCGTTTGCAGGTCGGTGACCAGCCCGCCGGTACGCGCCCGGATCTTGGCGTTGGACAGATCGAGTTCCGCCTTTTCGACCGCCGCAGCGGCGCTGCGCAGCTTGGCGTTGTTCTCTTCGCTTCCGCCCTGCTGCTCCTTTGCCCGTTCAACCTCGGCGCGGGCCGCGCCGACCTGGCTGACGGCCTGCGTGTGCGTGGCGCGCGCCACCTCCAGCCGCCGCACGGAAACCGTGCCGGGGTCTTCCCGATACAGACGCTCAAGCCGCTCGCTGTCCTGTCGCGCCTTGAGCTCGTTGGCCTGTGCCGCTCGCAGCGATTCGCGCGCCGAATCGATACCCGCCGTGTTCGCTCCGATCTGCCTGCGCGTGGATTCGAAATCGGCGCGGGCGCGGTCCAGTGCAATCCGGTATTGCTGTGGATCGACCTCGAACAGCACCGTGCCGGCCTCCACGCTCTGATTGTTGTGAACCGGCACCTGGGTGACACGTCCAGAGACTTCTGAAGCCACTGGAATCACGAACGCCTGCACGCGCGCCTGCTGGGTATAGGGCGTGAAGCGGTCGGCCAGCAGATACCAGACCAGACTGAGCACGATCGCGATGACAACCCACCGCACCCCTTTTCCCGACGCGTCTCCAGATGCCGCCGGGCCTGGCGGGGCAGGCGGCGTGGCTGGCGCATTCGCATCACTGGCGTCACTCATTGGCGTTGGCTCCCGGTGGCTTTGGCCGAGGTGTTGATGGATGTCGGCGGCGTGCGCGGCGGCTCGTCAAGCAGGTCTCCCCAATCGGTACGCTGCCGCATCTGGTCGCGGGTGGCTGGGTCGACCAACGGCTGCTCGCTGTACCAGCCACCGCCAAGTGCCTTGTAAAGGTCGATCAGATAGCCAACGGCGTTGCTGCGATTGACCAGATAGGCGTCCTGCTGGGCGAACAATGCCCGTTGGGCATCGAGCACGCGCTGGAAGTCGGAGTACCCCTCCTTGAACAGGGTGTTGGCCAGCGTCAGCGAGCGTTCCGCCGAGTACGCGGCCTCACGCAGGATTTCTTCGCGTTCGAGTGCCTTGAGCAAGCCGCTGGCGGCATCGTCGGCCTCGCGCGCCGCCACGCGCACGTCGTTCTGGTAAGTGAGGATCAGTTGCTGGAGCCGGGCATCCTGCACCCGCACGTTGTTGTGGATCCGGCCATAGTCGAAGATGTTCCAGCGAAGGCTGGGGCCGCCCACCAGCAGCAGGCCGTTCTGCGTCCCGGGCAGTGAAGTCGCGGACCAGCCGATGCTGCCGACGAGCGTCACCGATGGATACAGGTCCGCCTTCGCCACGCCGATCTGGGCCGACTGCGCCGCGATCTGGAACTCGGCGGCGCGAATATCCGGGCGGCGCAGCAACAGGTTGGCGGGCACGTCTTGCAGAATCGCCCGATCGATCCGGGGCAACACGCCCTCCTTGCCCGATGCCTCGCCCAACTCGGGAATCGGGCCGGGTGGCCTCCCCAGCAGGATCGCCACGGCGTTGCGCGATAGCGCAATCTGCCGCTCCAGTTCGGGGATGCTACTCAATGTGCCGAAGTACTGCGTCTTGGCCTGTTGCAGGTCCAGTTCATCGCTTTCGCCGGCCTTGAACAGTCGCTCGGTGATTTCGTAGCTGCGCTTCTGCAGTCGGCCGTTCTCCCGCGCAATCCGCACGCGGGCCTCCGCGGTGCGCAATGCGTAATAGGTCTGCGCGAGTTGTGCGTGAAGCAGTACCAGTACGTTCTCGTGATTGGCCTGGGCCGCGAAGTACGCGGCATCGGCGGACTCGATCGCGCGGGCGAATTTCCCCCAGAAGTCGAGCTCCCAGCCGACATCGACACCTGCGCTGTACTCCCAGACGCGAGCGGTTTGGGCGGTTGGCCCGGATTGGCGGCTGTGAACATACATGGCGTCCGCGCCCGCCTGCTGCATCTGGGGATACCGGCCAGCCAGCGCCATGCCGAGTTGCGCGCGGGCTTCCATGACCCGCAGGCCGGCAATCCGAACCCCGGCGTCATTGGCATCGGCCTCGGTAATCAGGCGTTCGAGCACGGGGTCGTTGAAGACCTGCCACCATTGGCGCATATCCGGCTGGGCACCTGCCTCGCTGGCCTGCCCGATCGCCTCGCTGGTCCATTTGCCGCTCCACGTCTCGTGCTGCGGCTGGAAATCCGGGCCAACGCGCGCGCAGCCGGCGAGCATCGTCGCGGCCAGCATCCAGCAACGGAACACGCGGCCCCGGGGCAACATCGCTATCCGGCAGCCGGACCGCTTTCGGTACGTCCCGACGCCTGGCCACTCCCCACGGCCTCACCACTCGCCACGGCCTCGCCGCCCTCGATGGCTTGCTGCTGGGTGTCTTCCACCCACTGCCAGAACAACTGGTATCCGACCGCGAGCACCACGGGGCCGACAAAGAGCCCGATTACGCCTCCGCTGACCATGCCGCCAAGCGCGCCGATCAGCACCACCGGCATCGGCACATCCACGCCACGGCCCAGCAGCATCGGCTTGAGCACGTTATCCGCCAGGCCGGCAATGAACACGTAGACGGCAAAGACGATGTTCATGCCGCTGACGCCCTCGGTCGCGATCACGAAGATGATCACGGGGATGGTGATCAGCGTGGCCGGCAACTGCATGATGCCGAGCAGCAGCACCGCCAGCGCCAGCAGCCCTGCCCCCGGCACACCCTTCATAACGAAGGCGACACCGATCAGCAGCATCTGGATGAATGCAATACCCACCACGCCCTGCGCGACCGCGCGCACGGTGGCCGTGCACAGCACGGTAAGGCGGGGGCCGCGCTCCGGCCCGGAGATGCGGGAGGCAATCTGAATCGCGCTGCGCGTGCCGAGCTCGCCGTAGGCCATGAAGATGCCCGCGATCATGAGCGCCGCCACGAAGATCAGCAGCCCGACGCCCACGCCACGCGCTGTGCCGAGCAGCGCCAGGGCCACCACCTTGATCTGTGGCGCAAGCTTTTCAGCCAGCGAGGCGAAGTCGGTGGAGGCAAGGTGCCAGAAGCCGTAGAGTTGCTTGCCCACAAACGGCCAGGCGGCCACCGATTCGGACGGTGGCGGAATCCGGATGTTGCCGCTGCGCGCGATCTCCAATGCGTGTTCGACCGAGTCGATCAATGCAATCCCGAGCAGGCACGAGGGCACGAGAATGATGCAGATGACCAGGAAAACGATCAGGGTGGCCGTGCGGCCCTCTCCATCGAAGATCTTGCCGCGCAGGTAGGTCTGCAGCGGATAGAGCGTGATCGCCAGGATCACTGACCACGCCATCAGGCTGATGAACGGCTTGAAGATCTCGAAGCAGGATATCGCCAGCAACAAGATCAGGCCGAAGCGGATATAAACGTCGATCAGCGTACGAGAGATCGTAGGGATCGAAAGACGTGTTTGCAGCATCGGCGGCCTCCTTGTGAACCTCGGGCGCGCGCCTCGGCCGCGCCACCTCTCACACGAGCCGGCTCTGGCGCCTGCGCCTCCAGCCAAGGGCAAGCAGGACAGCGCCGACGAACATGATCACGAAGCAGCCGATCAACCAGTCCCTCGCGAGAACCGTGAAGAGATAGTGCTGCGGCGCTTCTGACAGCTTGAACAAGTGAATCTCGAGACCATGCAGGGCGAAACTGAACAAGTTGACATTCTCTGGCAGCCCGCCCACCGGATCGCACAGGAATACCCCGGCGAGAGCCAGCCAGAAACCGATGATGATCAGCCAGTATCCAGTCTTGTACATGGTCGAGTACGCTCCCAATGAAAGAGTCAGCCAAGCCCGTGCGCAAAGCAATTGGTCCTTGGGCCAAGCCATGCTTGAGCCAAGCATTGGACCAAAGTCCCTTGCCAAGGCCATGCCCGTATCCGAGATTGATACTTGAGGCAATGGGGCCTGCTGCAAGCGCCGGGAGAAACACTTATGGTAAAGGACTCGCGCCGTACTGACGAGGATTCCGCAGCGCAGCAGGACCTTGACTCGAAGACGTACGAGAAGTCGCTGCGCTCGCTGCACGTTGAACTGGTGCACCTGCAGGACTGGGTCAAGGCTACTGGTGCCAAGGTATGCGTCATCTTCGAAGGGCGTGACGGCGCTGGCAAAGGCGGCGTCATCAAGGCCATCACCGAGCGGGTCAGCCCCCGCGTCTTTCGCGTGATTGCCCTGCCCGCCCCCACCGATCGCGAAAAGAGCCAGATGTACGTGCAACGGTACATCCCGCATCTGCCCGCAGCCGGCGAGATCGTGATCTTCGACCGTAGCTGGTACAACCGCGCCGGCGTCGAACGCGTGATGAAGTTCTGCGACGAGGAACAGGTGGAGTTGTTCCTGCGCGCGGTGCCGCTGGTGGAGCGCGCTATCGTCGGCTCGAACATCCAGCTCATCAAGTACTGGCTCGAAGTCAGCCCCGAAGAACAGACGCGCCGCCTGGAGCAGCGCATTCTGGACGGCCGCAAGACGTGGAAGTTGACGGACATGGACCTGAAGTCATACAGCCGCTGGTATGACTACTCGCGCGCGCGGGACGCGATGTTCGAGGCCTCGGATACCGACTTCGCGCCGTGGAATGTCGTGCGATCGGACTGCAAGCGGCGCGCCCGGCTCAACATCATCAGCCATCTGCTTGCGTCGATTCCCTACGAGCCCATCCCGCGCAAGAAGGTCACGCTGCCGGACCGGCAGAAGCGCGGCTCCTACAAGCAGCCCGACTACCCCTATCGGTATATCCCGGAGAAGTTCTGAGTTCCGGACGCAAACTGCAACCGTCAGGGGCCGCGTCATCGCGGCCCCTGACGGTTGTGGCATCGGATCTTCAATCCCTCAGTCGTTCAGTCGTTCAGTCGTTCAGTCGTTCAATCCTTCAATAGCGCCTTTTTCCAGTTGCCATCGGCCTCCTGGCAGTACCACCCTTCCCAGCGTTCCGACCTGCCATTCTGGCGCAGTTCGCTGCGGATCTTGCGGCAGCGCTTGGCGTTCTCGGTGCGCGTGGTCACGGGCGTGAATGTGCCCTCCGTGGCCTTGGACCGCCCCTCGGCAGGCAGACTGAACGGCACGGTGGCGCCATCGTCGGACTCCGACAGCGTCTTGTTGAAGACGCCGCGCAAGGTCGCCATCTGCTGCTTGGCGAGCGTGCCAACGATCGTGCCGCTCAGGTAGTTGTCAAAGTACGCGTGGGCGGGCAGCGCGCTGGCAATCAGCACGGCCGCCCCCAGACAACGCAATGCTGCAATGTGCTTCATGACGACAGTTCCGTTCGGGTGCCCGGCATTCGGTGGTTACTTGCCTGCACCGGGGGTTACCGAAACCGCGACAGCCTCGGTGTAGACAGCCTGCACGCGGTCCCCCTTCTTGATGTTCTTCAACTGGTCCGGGTCCTCGACAACAAGGTCGACGACATGGCCCTTCGGTCCCTTGACCGAGACAGTCTTTGTGTCCTTGTTGACCGCGACAACCTGGGCGACCACCGTCACCTCACGGCCAACCGTGCCGCCAGGCTTGGCGCCGGCCTCGGCGCGTTGCTCGATCGGCTTCTCGTTCATGGAGAGCGGTCCGCTGCCCTTCTTGAGGCTAACGGTCAGTGCCTCGTTGTACTGTACGGTGACCTTGTCGCCGACCCGTAGCTGATCAAAGTTGCGAGCCTCGTCGCCAACGGTCATGTCGGTGACCTTGCCGCCCGCGCCTTTCAGCGTGATTTTGCGATTTGCCGCGTCGATGGCTGTGATCGTCGCAACGGCAGTTGCGGAGCCGGAGGCCGTGACCGAGCCGTCGGCGCGTGTGACATCAGTCTTAACGTCGGTCTGCGCCCAGCCAATGGCCGGCACCGAAAGCAGGATCGCGACGGGAATCAGTACTTTCTTGAGCATATGCACTCCTTTTGGCAAAGCGCTCCGGGACCTACTTCACTCACTTGATCGAATAACCACGGCCTTCCATGCACGCGGAATAAGCACGGTAGTACGTGGACATGGCGCCCTGGGTGTTGGCCTGGGCGTTCGCTTGCGCGTTGCGCTGGTTCTGCCGGGCGCGCGAGCCACCGACCATCGTGCCGGCTGCGGCGCCAACGGCGGCACCCTTGCCGGCATCGCC
>NZ_ANKP01000066.1:0-41824 GCF_000319775.1 Cupriavidus sp. HMR-1 | reverse complement strand
GGGGGTTTTGCTTTTATGCCGCGCGGTTTAACTGCGCGGCGTCGTTGGCGGAAACGTCTGCCAGTACAACTCGAAATTCAGCAAAAAGGCCCACGCCATATCGGCGTGGGCCTTTTTATTGCGTATTTCGCAAGAGCCCGTCTCACTGTCCCGCTCGCGCAAAACACCGTCCCGCGAGCGTGTATCTCGGCGGCTGAAAACCCGCGCAAGCCCGCGAAATATCGTCGGAACGCTTCTATTGCGAGTATTTCACCGCATTACAGGTCGATTTCCAGTGACCCTAACCGATCTACAAACTGGTAGGATGACGCGCTATTGGCAGCATGCTTATTGAACTGATTCAAATGTATGCTGCTCAAATGCTGCATTGCCGCAGCGGTGTGACAAGGGTTCGGAGGAGGGCCCTGTCAGCGCGCAGAGCGTTCTGGGCGACACCCGGCCGGCAAACGTTACCGTTGAAGTCATCGCCAGCAAGCTTTGGGATCCAATATCGGGCCTTGGTCTATTGTTGCGATCGGCGAGACGATGCTCACTCAGATTCGGGCACGAACTCGCGCGAATGACGGTAACACCGATAACAGAAGATTGTGCAAGACAGTCAGAATACGGGGAGCGGGGCGGGCATCTAAGTCACCCTGCCAGCCGGACGCGTGCGCGTCCGGCGTTGTGTATTTCGAGGCCAGCTAACTGGCGAAAGCAGGGGCGAATGGCGATGACGATCCGCTGAACCCGATCACCGACAAGTGCCGATGGCAGGCACGCCAATTGCGTCCGCGTGTAACGCGGTCGCGCCGGTCTGGCCAACCAGGCCCAAAGAAGAACTCATCCGTTTCATCCTCGAGGATATCGCTATGCAAGCAATGCGCGCCCGGCGTGCTTTGATTCCAGGCATTCTGGCTGTTGCCGTAACAGTACTGTCTGCGTGCGGCAAGGACAACAAGCCGCCTGCGGCCCAGACGCCTGAAGTGAAAGTTGTCACGCTGAAGGACGAGAACGTTACGCTCGACAGTTCCTTGCCTGGGCGCACCATGCCCTACCGGATCGCCGAGGTTCGCCCTCAGGTCAATGGCATCCTGCAGAAGCGTCTGTTTGTCGAAGGCAGCGATGTGAAGCAGGGCCAGCAGTTGTACCAGATCGATCCGTCGACCTATGAAGCTACTGCGAAGAGCGCCGAGGCAAATCTCGAATCGGCGCGCCTGCTTGCTGAACGCTACGGCAGGCTGGTCGGAGAGGAAGCCGTCAGCAAGCAGCAATACGCCGAGGCGCAGGCTTCCTACCTGCAAGCCAAAGCCGCTGTGGACCAGGCCCATATCAACCTGCGCTACACCAAGGTCCTTTCGCCGATTTCCGGCCGTATCAGCCGATCGCTTGTCACTGAAGGCGCGCTGGTAACGAACGGCCAGGCTAACGCGCTGGCAACGATTCAGCAGCTCGATCCGATCTATGTGGATGTGACGCAGCCGTCGTCGGCAATCCTCCGCCTGCGTCGCGAACTGGCCAACGGCCAGTTGCAGGGTGCCGGCGCGAACGCGGCCAAGGTTACGCTGCAGCTCGAAGATGGCAGTATCTATTCGGAGCCCGGTCGTCTTGAGTTCTCGGAAGTGGCCGTCGACCAGGGCACGGGTTCCGTGACGCTGCGCGCCGTCTTCCCGAACCCGCGCAATGAACTGCTGCCGGGCATGTTCGTTCATGCGCGTCTGGCGGAAGGCGTCAAGACTGCCGCTATCCTGGCACCGCAGCGCGGCGTCACGCGTGACCTGAAGGGGCAAGCGACTTCGCTGGTGGTGAATGCGAGCAACGAAGTGGAGCAGCGCATTCTCTCGACCGACCGCACGGTTGGCGACAAGTGGCTCGTTACAGCAGGCCTGAAGGCTGGTGATCGCGTGATCGTCGAGGGTCTGCAGTTTGTGCGCCCGGGTGCGAAGGTCAAGGCCACCGAAGCCGATGCGGCCACAGCCGGTGCCGTGGAGGCTTCGGCCGCGAGCGCGGCGTCGGCCCCCGCGGCAAAGTCCTGAACGGGACGGACGCATGAGGATTTGCCATGTCTAATTTCTTTATCGAGCGGCCGATCTTTGCCTGGGTGATTGCGCTGGTCATCATGTTGGCCGGCGTGCTCTCCATCAGGTCGCTGCCGATCAACCAATACCCGGCGATCGCGCCGCCGACCATCGCCATCTCCGTAACCTACCCGGGCGCTTCGGCGCAGACGGTGCAGGATACGGTGGTGCAGGTGATCGAGCAGCAGCTGAATGGCCTGGACCGCCTCCGCTACATCTCGTCGGAATCGAACTCCGACGGCAGCATGACCATCACGGTCACGTTTGAGCAAGGCACCAACCCGGATATCGCGCAGGTGCAGGTGCAGAACAAGCTTGCCCTGGCCACGCCACTGTTGCCGCAGGAAGTGCAGCAGCAGGGGATTCGCGTGACCAAGTCGGTGCGTAACTTCCTGCTGATCGTGGGTCTGATTTCGACCGACCCCAACATGACGCGGGAGGATCTGTCGAACTACATCGTTTCGAACATCCAGGATCCGCTGTCGCGTACCGCAGGGGTGGGCGACTTCCAGGTGTTCGGTTCGCAGTATGCGATGCGGATCTGGCTGGACCCGGCCAGGCTCAACAGCTACCAACTCGCGCCGCTGGATGTGAGCAACGCGATCAAGGCGCAGAACGTCCAGGTGGCCTCGGGTCAGCTTGGTGGCCTGCCGGCGGTTCGCGGGCAGCAGCTCAACGCGACGGTGATCGGCAAGACGCGTCTCCAGACCGCCGAGCAGTTCGGCGACATCCTGCTCAAGGTTAATCCCGATGGCTCGCAGGTGCGTCTGAAGGATGTGGCCGATGTTGCTCTGGGCGGCCAGGACTACACGATCAACGCGCAGTACAACGGCCGCCCGGCATCGGGTATCGCCATTCGTCTGGCATCCGGCGCCAACGCGCTGGAGACGGTCAAGAACATCCACAACACGCTGGCTCAGCTGGAACCGACGTTCCCGCCGGGCATCAAGGTGGTGTTCCCGTACGACACGACGCCGGTGATCTCCGACTCGATCCACGAGGTGATCAAGACGCTGCTCGAGGCAATCGTGCTCGTCTTCCTGGTGATGTATCTGTTCTTGCAGAACTTCCGCGCCACGCTGATCCCGACGATCGCGGTGCCGGTGGTGCTGCTCGGTACGTTCGGCGTGCTGGCCGCGTTTGGCTACTCGATCAACACACTGACGATGTTCGGCATGGTGCTGGCCATCGGTCTGCTGGTGGACGATGCCATCGTGGTGGTCGAGAACGTCGAGCGGGTGATGGCCGAAGAAGGGCTGGGTCCGAAGGAGGCCGCACGAAAATCGATGGGGCAGATCCAGGGCGCACTGGTTGGTATCGCGCTGGTGCTGTCCGCGGTGTTCCTGCCGATGGCGTTCTTCGGCGGCTCGACCGGTGTGATCTATCGCCAGTTCTCGATCACGATCGTTTCCGCGATGGTGTTGTCTGTGCTCGTGGCGCTTATTCTCACGCCGGCGCTGTGCGCGACGATGCTCCAGCCGATCGAGAAGGGCGACCACGGCGAGCACAAGCAGGGCTTCTTCGGCTGGTTCAACCGCAGTTTCATCCGGTCGACGCAAAGCTATGAGCGTGGGGTCTCCGGCATTCTGAAGCGCCGGGCTCCGTTCCTGCTCATCTATCTGGCAATCGTGGTGGTGATGGGTTTCCTGTTCACGCGCATCCCGACCTCGTTCCTGCCGGAAGAAGATCAGGGCGTGCTGTACGCGCAGGTGCAGACGCCGGCCGGCTCGTCGGCCGAGCGCACGCAGGCCGTGCTTGACCAGATGCGCAACTACCTGCTGAATGACGAAGGCAAGATCGTGGAGTCGCTCTTCACCGTGAACGGCTTCAACTTTGCCGGCCGTGGCCAGAGTTCGGGTCTCGCGTTTATTCTGCTGAGGCCGTTCAAGGATCGCGAAGGCGATGCCACGAGCGTGTTCGACCTGACCAAGCGGGCACAGGCCAAGTTCAGCACGTTCCGCGACTCGCTGGCATTTGCCTTCGCGCCGCCGGCGGTGCAGGAACTCGGTAACGCCACGGGCTTCGACTTCTATATGCAGGATCAGGCCGGCTTGGGGCACGAGGCGCTGATGAACGCGCGCAACAAGTTCCTGGCGCTTGCAGCCAAGAGCCCCGCGTTGCAGCGAGTACGTCCGAACGGTCTCAATGACGAGCCGCAGTATGTCCTCGAAATCGACGATGAACGCGCGCGTGCGTTGGGGCTGTCTTTGGCGGACATCAACAGCACGGTGTCGATTGCCTGGGGTTCCAGCTACGTGAACGACTTCATTGACCGGGGCCGCGTCAAGCGCGTGTACCTGCAGGGTCGGCCGAACTCGCGAATGTCGCCAGAGGACCTCAACAAGTGGTTCGTGCGCAACGACAAGGGTGACATGGTGCCGTTCTCGTCGTTTGCCACGGGCAAGTGGGGCTTTGGATCGCCGAAGCTGCAGCGCTACAACGGTGTGCCGGCGGTGGAAATCCTCGGTGAGCCGGCAGCAGGCAAGAGCTCGGGTGAAGCCATGGCGGCGGTAGAGGAAATCATGAAGCAGATGCCAGCCGGCATTTCCTATTCATGGACTGGCCTGTCGTACGAAGAACGGTTGTCGGGCTCCCAGGCGCCGGCGCTGTACGCGTTGTCGTTGCTCGTGGTGTTCCTCTGTCTGGCGGCGCTGTATGAAAGCTGGTCGATTCCGTTCTCGGTGATGCTGGTGGTACCGCTCGGGGTGATCGGCGCGCTGCTGGCCACACTCGCGCGAGGGCTGTCGAACGACGTGTTCTTCCAGGTGGGGCTGTTGACCACGGTGGGCCTTTCAGCGAAGAACGCGATTCTGATCGTGGAATTCGCCAAGGAACTTCACGATCACGGCAAGGGCCTCGTGGAGGCGGCGGTGGAGGCGTGCCGAATGCGTTTGCGCCCCATCATCATGACCTCGATGGCGTTCATGCTGGGCGTGTTCCCGCTGGCGGTGTCGCAAGGCGCCGGCGCGGGTAGCCAGCACGCCATCGGTACCGGCGTGATTGGCGGCATGATCACCGCCACGGTGCTTGCCATCTTCTGGGTGCCGCTGTTCTTTGTCGTGGTCAGCGCGCTCAAGGAGCGGCGCCGCAAGTCCGATTCGTCCTCCCTCGAGAAGGGAGCCCAAGCATGAGAAAGACGCTACTTTGCCTGGCCGCCGTGGCGGCGCTGAGCGGCTGCAGCCTGATTCCCAACTACGAGCGGCCTGCCGCGCCGGTCGATGCGACGTTCCCGCAGGGTGAGGCTTATCCGAAGACGGCTGCGGTCGATGCGTCGGTGACGGCCGTCGATCTTGGCTGGCGCGACTACTTCACCGATCCGCGCTTGCGCGAACTGATCCAGGTTTCGCTCGACAACAACCGCGATCTGCGTGTGGCCGTGTTGAACGTGGAAGCCTATCGCGCGCAGTACCGTATCCAGCGTGCCGACCTGTTTCCGCAGGTCGACGCCGCGGCGCAGGGCACGCGGCAGCGCGTGCCGGCGGATCTGTCGACCACCGGTCAACGTGTGATCAGCAGCCAGTACGGCGTGTCTCTGGGAACCACGGCTTGGGAACTCGACCTGTTTGGCCGGTTGCGCAGCCTTAGCGAGGCCGCGTTCGAGCAGTATCTCGCGGGTGATGAGGCGCGCCGAAGCACGCAGATCGCACTGGTGGCCAGCGTCGCCAATGCCTACCTGACGCTGCGCGCGGACGAGGAGCAACTCAAGGTCACGCGTGACACGCTGACTACGTACGAACGAACGTACAACCTTACGCGCCGCCGCTTCGAGGAAGGCATCGCCTCGCGGCTGGAGCTGCGCCAGTCGGAAACGCAGGTTGAAACCGCGCGGGCTTCGCTGGCGGCATACACGCGTGCGCTGGCGCAGGACACCAATGCGCTGACGCTGTTGCTGGGTTCGGGCATGCCGGCAGATCTGCCGCAAGGGTTGGGGCTGGAAGAGAAGCTCGTGGCCGAGGTGCCGGTGGGACTGCCGTCCGATCTGCTGCAGAATCGTCCGGACATCCTTTCGGCCGAGCATCGGCTCAAGGCGGCCAACGCGGACATCGGCGCGGCGCGTGCGGCGTTTTTCCCGCGCATCACGCTGACGGCGTCGACCGGCACGGCCAGCAGGCAGTTGTCGGACCTGTTCGCGGCCGGTCAGGGCACGTGGCTGTTTTCGCCGCAGATCGTGCTGCCGATCTTTACGGCAGGCAGCCTGAAGGCAAGCCTCGACTACGCAAAGATCCAGAAGGACATCAACGTCGCGACATACGAGCGGACGATCCAGGGCGCCTTCCGCGAGGTGGCCGATGGACTGGCCGCACGCGGCACGTTCTCGGATCAGGTTCAGGCGCAGGTGCGGCTCGTCCGGGCAAGCCAGGACTACTTCACGCTGGCTGAACATCGGTACAGTACTGGCGTGGATAGCTACCTGACACTACTCGATGCGCAGCGTCAGCTTTATAACGCGCAACAGACGCTGATCACCGATCGCCTCAACCAGCTCACCAGCGAGGTGAACCTGTACAAGGCACTTGGCGGTGGCTGGACCGATGTCACGCACAAGCCGGAGAATGGCGCGCCTGCTGATGGGGCCGGAAGTTCGACGACCGGCAGCACGGGCGGCGGCGCACGGTCGGCTTCGTAGGCCGTAGTCGACTGGAGCACCGGCATCGAAAGGAGGCAGTCTCTGACTGCCTCCTTTTTTATTGCCTGCCGCGAGCCAGCGGGGCTCGCGCCATCAACGCAGCAGCGTCGATTTCCCGAACAGGCTCTCCAGCAATTCGACGACCAGCTCGGCGGTCTGGTTGTGGACGTCGCGTGCGGGGTTCAGTTCGACCACATCGATGGAGCCCAGGGCGCCGGTGTCCTCGATCATTTCCAGTGCGAGATGCGCTTCGCGATAGGTAGGGCCGCCGCGAACCGCCGTGCCAACGCCCGGCGCAATCTGGCTGTCGAGGAAATCCACGTCGAAGCTGACATGCAGATGGGTATCGGCATCGATGCCCGCCAACGCCTGCTCCATCGTGGCCCTCATGCCGTTCTCGTCGATGTAACGCATGTCGTAGACGGTCAGACCCAGCTCGCGCAGCCGCTTCTTCTCCTCGGCATCGACACTGCGGATGCCGATCTGTCGAATGTTCTGGGGTGAGGTGGCGGGCGTCACGCCGCCTAGCGACACAAGCGGGGCGGGACCATCCCCGCACAGGCACGCCACCGGCATGCCATGGGTGTTCCCGGTCGGGCTGGTGATGCCGGTGTTGGCATCGGCGTGCGCGTCGAGCCAGAGCACCAGGAGCTTCTTTCCCTGCTCGCGGCAATAGCGAGCCGCGGCATTGACCGAGCCAATCGCCAGGCAGTGGTCGCCACCCATCAGCAGCGGCAACTGGCCCGCGGCCAAGGCCTGGTAAGTGGCGTCCATGACCAGACGGTTCCAGGCGACAACCTCCGGCAGGTGCCGAACGCCGTCCGTGGGTGGCAGGTTCGGGTTGCCGGGGCCCACAAGGTTGCCCAGATCGGTGACATCGAGGCCGTTGCGCACCAGGGCGCCCGCGATGTCCGCCACGCGCAAGGCTTCGGGGCCCATCGAGGCGCCACGGATGCTGGCGCCCACGTCGGTCGGCGCGCCAATCAGGGTGACAGGCTTCATGGGGTCTCCAGGTTCAGTGGGGACGATAGATGCCTGCCATCATGGCACGAACGGGTGTCGAACGTCAGCGGGATGTTGGCGAGATATCGGCGAGGTTTCAGTCCGGCTTGATCGACGCCCGGGCGATGATCGGTTTCCAGCGCTTCTGCTCCTGGGCGATGAAGCTGGCGAACTCGGCGGGCGTATCGCCGACGAGGATTGCCGCATCGGCGGCCATGCGGCTTGACGCCGCCGGGCTGCGCACGCTCTTCGCGCTGGCCGCGGCGAGCTTGTCGACGGCGGCCTTCGACATCGACGACGGCGCGAGGATGCCATACCACTGGGTCATCTCGAATCCCGGGTAGCCCTGCTCGGCGACGGTCGGCACATCCGGCAATTGCGGAATGCGCTGCGCGGAGCCTGTGGCGATGCAACGCAGCTTGCCGGACTTGATGAAGGGCAGGATCGCCGGCGCGCCGACGGCCGCCGCCTCCAGCCGGCCGGACAGCAGGTCCGTGATCTGCGGGCCGCTGCCACGGTACGGCACGTGCAGCACGAAGATGCCGGCCGCTTCCTTCAGGTACTCGAATGCGAGGTGGCCGGCACTGCCGTTGCCGGCAGAGCCGTAGTTGAGCTTGCCGGGCTTGCTCTTTGCCAGCGCCACGAACTCCTTGAGGTTCTTCGCGGGCACATCCGGATGTACTACGTACAGGCTCGGCACCTTGGCCAGC
The DNA here is from genome assembly GCF_000319775.1 of Cupriavidus sp. HMR-1. Classification (NCBI taxonomy): domain Bacteria; kingdom Pseudomonadati; phylum Pseudomonadota; class Betaproteobacteria; order Burkholderiales; family Burkholderiaceae; genus Cupriavidus; species Cupriavidus sp. HMR-1. The sequence goes on along the minus strand of NZ_ANKP01000066.1, from coordinate 33,428 downwards.
AGCGACACTGGCGTGAAGTCCTTGTTCACGTCGTACGGCAGCTTCTGAAAGATGAAGGGGTTCACCGCCAGCGTACCGATATGACCGAGGATGATGGTGTGCTGATCGTCCGCACGGGCCACTTCGCCCATCGCCACGTTGCCCGCGCCACCCGGTTTGTTTTCGACGAAGACCGACACGCCCAGTTGCGAGGTCAGTTCGGCGGCTACGGAGCGCGCGATGATCTCGGAACTGCCGCCGGGCGCGAACGGCACGACGAAGCGGATCGTTTTTGACGGCCACGTCTGCGCGCGCGACAGGCTCGGGAGCATTGCGGCGGCAGCCAGCGCACCCGTGGCGCCAAGGGCCCGTCGACGCGAGGAATCAAACTGGGACATATCGTTTCTCTCGGAGTTTTATCGTTCTATGGAAGGCCAGGACGGCCAGGGACAGTCCGCCGGAGGCTCCGGCAGGCCTGCTTACTTGATGAGGTCGAACTCGCGCGCGAGCCGCCTGTATTCGCGAACCTTGTTCTGGACGTAGGTGTCCAGCTCCGGCCCGGCCATCGGGGTGGGCACGATGCCGTGCGTTTCCAGTGCCTGCACGTATGCACGGGTGCCGGCCGCCCGCTGCAGCGCGTTGCCCCAGCGGCGCCGGTCCTGCTCGGCGACCTTCGGTCCCATGTAGAAGCCGCGCACGATGGGCCATTGCACGTCGAGTCCCTGTTCCTTCGCGGTGGGAATCGACGCGAAGCGGCCGGGCAGGCGTTGATCGGCCAGCACGGCCAGCACGCGAATCTTGTGCGCCTCGATCAGGTCGACGGCCTCGCCGATATCGCCGGGAACGGCCTGCACATGTCCCGTCATCAGCGCGGTCATCGCCTCGCCGCCGCCTTCGAACGCCACATAGCGCATGGCGTTACGGTCCAGCCCTGCTTGCCGGGCAAGCAGGGTTGCCTTCATCCAGTCCTGGCTGCCCGCGGAGCCGCCGATGCCGAACAGCACTTTGCGCGGGTCGGCCTTCATTGCGGTCACAAGGTCCTTCAGGGTCAGGTACGGCGAACGGGCGTCGACGGCGATCATGCCGTGGTCGACGCCAATCGCGACCAGCCACTTGACGTTGTCGGGCCCATACTTGCTGAACCTGCCGCTGGCCAGGTTCAGCAACGCGCCGCTCGAGAATGCCACGATAGTGTTGGCATCATCGGGAGTCTGCTCCACCACGGCGTCGAACATGACCGCGCCGATCCCGCCGGGCCGATAGTCGATCTGCAAGCGTGCGGGTAGTGCCCTGGCCTCGTCCAGCCCAAGCTTCGCGATCCTGCACGTCAGGTCGTAGCCGCCGCCTGGCCTGGCCGGCGCGATGCACCGCGGTTGCGGCGTTTCCGCCTGCGCTGCGTGGGCGGTCTGCACGCCGCCTATCAGCAACAGGGCGAACAGGCATAGCGTTCGCACTGGACTGTCTCCCATTTTTTGAATTAGCCATCCCCGCAGTCCGCGCGGATGGCTATCATTTCTGTCTTGCCATGCTAAGTCGGTCGGCTGTCGCCAAGCTGTCGAACGCCTGCCAGATTGCTTAACGTAAACCCTGCCAAAAGTGCGCCTGCTACTCGTTGAAGATCACCCGGATCTGGCTGCGCTGGTCATCAAGTCCCTCGGGGACAGCGGCTTCGTCATTGACCACGCCGTGGACGGCGAGGCCGCGCTGCTGATGATCGCCACCGCTTCGTACGATCTGATCCTTCTGGACCTCTCGCTCGGGAAGGTCGACGGGCTGGACGTTCTGCGCTCGATCCGGACCCAGGGTGTCACGACGCCCGTGCTGATCCTGACGGCTCGCAGCGAGATCGCCGATCGCATCCTGGGCCTCGACCTCGGGGCCGACGACTATATCGCCAAGCCCTTCGACCTGGGTGAACTCGAAGCACGCATCAAGGCGCAGCTTCGCCGCCGCCAGGGTGGCCAGCCGGTGACTACCTACGGCGGCCTGTCTTTCGATTCGGTGGAGAGATCGTTCTACTGCGAGGGCACGGCGTTGACGCTGAGCCGGCGCGAACTGGCGGTGCTGGAAGCGCTGTTCCTGAGGGCCGGCCGCGTCGCCACGCGGGACGTGTTGTTCCAGTGCGTGTTCTCGATCGACGACGAGGTCAATCCCGAAACCATCGAACTGTATGTGTCGCGGGTCAGGAAGAAGCTGAAGCTGAGCGGTCTGGTCATCACCGCCGTGCGAGGCGTCGGCTATCTGCTGGAACAGCGTCAGGATGGCTAGGCAGCTCTCGGCGACGAGCTTGCGCCGGACCCTGCTCTGGCGCCTGGCGCTGGCGTTGCTGACCGTCGGCATCGTCTCGGCTTTTGCCTCGTATCGCACCGCGCTGAAGGAAGCCAATCAGGCGCACGACCGAACGCTGCTGGCCTCCACGCGCTCGATTGCCGAGCGTATCCACGTAACTAACGGCCGGGTGACCGTCAACGTCCCCTATGGCGCGCTCGATACGTTCCAGATCGATGCGCGCGGGCGGATTTTCTATCGCGTGCTGGATCCGGCGGGCCATTTCGTCTCCGGCGAGAAGGACTTCCCGGCAATGCCAGCCAATGTGCCGCGCAGCGAGGACTATCCGGCGCTGGTCCATTTCTATGACGATGCCTATGGCGGGACGCCCTTGCGCGTGGCGGCGCTGTGGCAGCCGGTGACCGAAGGCGGGCAGCGGGGCGTTGCGCTGGTGCAGGTGGGGGAAACGCTGGAGATGCGGGATGACATGGCCAGACGGTTGCTGTTCACCATGCTCTGGCAACAGGCGGCGATGATCGGTGTCTCGATGACGTTGCTGGCATTGACGGTGGCGGCCACGCTGCGGCCGCTGAAGCGTTTGCAGGATCGCATTCAGGCCCGCCGGGCATCGGACCTCGCGCCGGTCGAGGGCGATGACCTGCCCAGGGAAATTCAGCCGCTGCTGCAAACGCTGAATCAGTACCTCGAACGTCTGCGGGTCATCGTCGAAAACCAGAAGCGCTTTCTCGACGATGCCGCGCATCAGCTTCGGACATCGCTGACGCTGGTCAGGGGCCATGTGGACCAGCGCATACGCGCTTCGGATCACGGCGGCGATCTCGCCGAGGTCAAGGCCGCCATCGACCGGACAGTGCGGTTGACCAACCAGTTGCTGACGTTGGCGCGTACCGGGGATGGCGATGTCCTTGCGCCGGACGGTGACGCGATGCAGCGCATCGAACTGGGCAACCTCTGCCGTGACATCTGCGCGGAGTGGTATCTCCATGCGCGGGAGCGGAGGCAGGATCTCAGTCTGGGCGAATGTCCGGCTGCTGCATGGGTCGTTGGCAACGAGGCCATGCTGCGTGAAATGCTGGCCAACCTCCTGCACAATGCCGTGAGCTACACGCCGGCTGGCGGGAGCATCTCCGTGACGGTGGAACGGTCCGACAGCACGCTCTGCATCCTGGTGGACGATAGCGGGCCCGGCATCCCTTCGGCGGAGCGCGAACGCGTGTTCGAACGCTTCGTTCGCATCGCCGGCACGCCCGGGGCCGGGAGCGGACTTGGTCTGTCGATCGTTCGGCAAATCTGCGAAGCGCATCAGGGCAGCGTGCGACTGGAGTCCGGCGAGAAGGGCGGGCTACGCGTCAGGGTGACGTTGCCGACTGCCCCCGCCGCACCGCCCGCTGTGGTCTGACAGGCGCTGCAATCCAATCCGATTGGCCATTTGTAACTCCCCCCTGCAAGTCATCAGACGACGGCCTATAATCCCTGATTCATTGATGCAACAACGATTGATCGGGCAACAGAATGACTTCGGAATTTCGCCCTGAGCAGGATGTATCACCTGGCAGGGCAGTAGCAGGATCACCGGCCAACCAGCCGGTGAGGAAAGGGCAGGTCCTGCCCTTTCGCGAGTCTTTGCTTGCGATGACCGGCATCGCATTTGTCGTAATGCTGGTTGCACTTGACCAGACCGTGGTCAGTACCGCGCTACCAACCGTGGTGGCGGAGTTGCAGGGCTTCGAGTATTACGCATGGGTGGCTACGGCCTACCTGCTGACGTCGGTCATTACCGTGCCCATTTTCGGGCGACTTGGCGACTATTACGGGCGCAAGCCGTTCGTGCTGGCCTCGATCGTCGTGTTTGTGGCGGCATCGGCGCTTTGCGGCATGGCCACGAACATGCCGTTCCTGGTAGCGGCCCGCGCATTGCAGGGGATCGGTGGCGGCATGTTGGTCGGCACGGCGTTCGCCTGCGTTCCCGATCTGTTCCCTGACCCGCATGTGCGCCTGCGTTGGCAGGTCATGATGAGCACGGCGTTCGGTCTGGCCAATGCGATCGGCCCGTCGTTGGGCGGTGTGCTGACCGAGTGGTTCGGATGGCGAGCGGTGTTCTACATCAACCTGCCGGTTGGCCTGCTGGGTTTGCTGATTGCCTGGCGATTCCTGCCGCATCTGCGTCATCAGTCGCATACCGAGCCGATCCGTATCGACTGGGCTGGCGCCGCACTGATCGCGGCAGGACTGGGTAGTTTGCAACTATCGGTGGAGTGGTTGCCTGAGCGGGGGCTTGGCGTTGTGACGATCGGCCTGATGGTCCTCTCCATCGCCGCGTTCGTCTCGCTGTGGCATTGGTCGCGTAAATCAGCGAATCCGATTCTGCCGTTCGACATGTTCCGCAATCCGAGCCTTGCGTCGCTGTTCGTGCTTTCCGTGCTGGCGGGCTTCACGATGTTCGGCTTGCTGCTGTACGCACCGCTGCTGTTCCAGGGTGGGTTTGGCTATTCGCCGAAGGAGGCCGGGCTGTTGGTGACGCCGCTAGTCGTATGCATCACGATCGGATCTATTGTGAACGGCCGCATCATCACCCGGATCCCGCGCCCCAATGCCATGCTTTACGCGGGATTCACGATGCTGGCGCTGGCACTGCTGGGTCTCTCGCAGGCGACGCGCGGTATGCATCACAATCTGCTGCTTTCGATCATGTTGCTGGCGGGGCTCGGACTGGGCTTTATCCTGCCCAACCTGACGGTATTCGCGCAGCAGACCGCCGGTCGTGCCAATCTCGGCATCGCCACGGCGATGCTTCAGTCGCTGCGGATGGTCGGCGGGATGGTCGGGACGGCACTGGTTGGCACGCTGGTCACGCGCAGCTACACGTCTGGCGTGACGTCGGCGCTGGCTGCCGCCAATGCGACGGATTGGACTGCCAGGATGACCGACCCGCAGATCCTGATCGACAAGGCCGCGCAGGCAGAATTGCTGACCAATTTGCAGCAGGCAGGGCACAATGGAGCCCTGCTGCTGGAACAGGCGCGGGTGTCCCTCGTCGGCGCCATCCATCTTGGCCTGTTGCTGGCGGCAATCGCTGCATTGTTCGGTGTCTGGCGCGCGCGCCGGGTTCCGCCGATCAAATTGATGCGGGTAAATGAACCCGTGATGGCTGCGGACTGATGACAGCCGTGCGGATGTGAAGCACATTCGCCTACAGGAGGAGTGGAGTGGAACTGGAGCGACAAAGCCTGGCTGTCCTGCAGCAATTTGGCCGGACCTACCGGGCTTATGCTGCGGCATTTGAACAGCGAATCGGACACCCGTTGCCGCGTTGGCGCATTCTGTTCGCGTTGTATGGACACGAAGGCCCGATCGCTCAGAAGCCGCTGGCCGATCGCGTCGGCATGGACCCGGGCGCGCTGACACGCCAGCTCAAGACGTTGCAGGAACTGGGCTGGGTCGACCGCATGACCAGCGAGCGCGACAACCGCATGACCAACGTCACGCTGAGCGCGCTTGGCCGCGAGATCGTCGACCAGGCAATGCCGCGCCGCTCGGCATTCCTGCAGGACGTGCTGGCCAACGTCACGGAAACGACGATGCACAACCTCTCGAAGGGGCTGGTTCAGCTCGAGGCGGGCATCGCCGACGCAGTCGCGCGCACGCAGGCGGAACGCGACGCCGCCTGATCAGGCAGCGTCGCCTGGCTCCCCTCTATCCGCCAAACAACGCCGCAATGGCCGTTGGGTTAGAAGGGAAGTACAAGTGCACGTAGGACGCGGTAAGCGTCCCGGACCGATAGACAGCTTCCCCGCTTCCATCATCGCGCGGTGACCGCGCGTGCAGGAGCGGAGCCAGCGGAGTGTTGGTGGTCGAGTAGTGGAACGTGTGTCCGCGTACCGTCTGGCCAGCCATGCCTTCCCTCGTAGGTAGCTCGACGGCCTGATGGCCGATTGCCGCCAGTCGTTTCTGCATCGTCACCGTGCCGGGCAGCAGCCCGGCCATGCGATGGGTTTGCCCTTCCTTGTCCACCAGGTTGTCGAACAGCGCCATCATTCCGCCGCACTCCGCCAGCATTGGCAGGCCGCGTGCGTGCGCCGCGCGGATCGCGTTGTGCATCGGCACATTCGCGGCAAGCGCGGCGGCGTGCAGTTCGGGATAGCCACCAGGCAGCCATAGCGCGTCACAGTGCGGCAAAGCCGCGTCACGCAAGGGCGAGAACCATGTGATATGCGCCCCGAGCGCGTTCAACGTTTCCACATTGGCCGGATAAATGAACCGGAAGGCATCGTCGCGCGCGATGGCGATGCGCCGGCCCTCCAGCAGGCGCGGCAATTGCTGCGTGGGGGTGTCCGGAAACACGATCGGCCTTGGCAGGTGCGATATCGGCAGTTCGGCCAGGGCATCCGCCATGCGATCCAGTCGCGCGGTAAGGTCGGGAAGCTCGTCGGCGCTGAACAGGCCAAGATGCCGCTCCGGCAACGCCGCCGCATCATCGCGGGCCAACGCGCCGGCCCAGTGGATGCCATGCGGCAGGCTGTCTCGCAACATGTCGGCATGGCGTGCGCTGCCGACGCCATTCGCCAGCACGTGCATCGCGTGAAATGGCTCGCCGTAGGTCGCCAGGCCGTGAGTCACGGCACCGAACGTTTGCGCCATCGCGCCTGCCTGAATGACGGCGAGGACCGGCAGTCCAAAGAGTCGCGCTACATCCGCACTGCTCGGCGTGCCATCGTGCAGGCCCATGACACCTTCGACAAGAATCAGATCGGCGGTCTGCGCGGCCAGGGCAAGACGTTGGCGAGCATCGGCTTCCCCTGTCATCCAGAGATCGATCGATTGCACCGGAGCACCGCTGGCGGCGGCAAGCAGCGTCGGGTCGAGGAAATCAGGTCCGATCTTGAATACGCGCACGGTACGGCCCTGTCGCGCATGAAGGCGGGCCAAGGCGGCGGTGACCGTGGTCTTGCCCTGCCCCGATGCGGGGGCGGTAACGAGCAACGCGGGGACCGGGCGCGTGCCTGTCCGTGTTGTCGCGTCCAACGGAGAGGATTGAATGGAAAGCGGGGGCATGTCGGAATTGGCAATGCACGGCGGCAGCGCTATGCGATGCGATGGATTATATCGGGCAGACATCATGGCCTTTAGCTCCGTGGCAGGACCATGCCCTGGAGTGCCACACACTCGAACAGCTCGCGGTCATTGGTGACGCCGAGCTTCTGCATGGCGCAGTTCTTTTGCCGGCTGATGGTCTTGACGCTGCGGCACAGCGTGGTCGCGATCTCGGTTACGGTGCGGCCGGTCAGGTATAGCCGCAATACCTCCATCTCGCGCGCGGACGGCCGCTGCTCGCCGTCGCGCCCGCAAGGCAGCATCGTCCGGAGTTCGGTGGGTGCCAGAGCGCGTAGCGCGGACTTGCCGATGTAGGTAAAGCCGCGCTGGGCTCGCCCGATTGCGGTCATGATTTCCGCCAGCGGACTGTCCTTGATCAACAGCCCATGCACGCGGACATCCAGTATCGTGCGTAGCACGAGCGGATTCGTGATCATGGTGAGCACCACCACGGATATCGACGGGTGTCGTCGCCGCAGCGACGTGATCAGGCGCACGCCATCGAGCTCGGTGGGGCCCGGCATGTGGTAGTCGGTCACGACCACATCCGGCTGGAGCAGATCGACCTGTTGCTGCAACTCCGTGGCACTGGCAGCTTCGCCGCAGACTTCCCAGCCAGTCTGCGACGACTGTACCCTAGCCCGGATTGCCGCCGTAATGACGGGGTGGTCGTCGGCCAGCAAAATCCTCAACGTCATCCAATGACTCCTGAACATATGGGTCAGATACGGCTTCACGCTGGCGTCAAAAAAGCGCCGCACGCGGAACTGGCGTACGGCGCGAACACGCAGCAACTGCGCGCACGCGGAACCGCGAATCAAACGGGAGACGACTCGGAGAGCACCGCGATGCACGGCGAGATTAATGCCCGGCTCGCGGGAAGGGAGTAAGAGGATTCGCAAAAAACGTATTGCATTGCCTTGCGTCGGTGACATTGAACGCAAACGACCCCGTGGCGCGATGCGCCACGGGGTCGTCGATTGGCATCAATACGTGTGGGTCAGGCTACTGCCAGAGGCCTGGCGGGTTGTCGCGCCTGACGGCGTCCGTCGATGGCCTTGAGAGGGTCTCGCAGTACCGAGGCGCCGACGTCCATGATGTCGCGGAGCGTGTTGCGGTCATCAGACTCCTGGGGCATCCAGAAATGAAGCGCTGCCCAGGCCGGGAAACTGCTGGGTGGCGCCAGCAGGCGTGCCTTGCGATCGCGCGTGACGAGCGGCACGTTGAAGTCGAGCACCGGGCAGATACCACCTGCCGCATGTAACAGTGTGATCTGGGTATGCCACGACGGCACCACGGTTTCGCGATGGCCGGGAGCAAGGGCCTGGCGCTCCAGGAATCCACGTAGCGGACTTGCGGCGTCGCAGTCTTCCTGCAGCAGGATCCAGTCGCTTTCCACGTCTTCCATCGACCCCGTGCGCGTGACGCTGATCAGGCGTCGCGGCGTGGCCATGATGCTATGCGGGATGACCGAGTCGGGCACGTTGGCGCCATCGACGACAAAGGCGCAGTCGAGATCGCCGCTATCCAGGCTATCCGCTAGCGCCGCATCGGCAATGACCGGCCGCGTGATGAAGCTGTCCTGTGGGAAGCGTTCGCCCAGGGCGGTCAGGATTTCGGTAATGACCGGATCGCCAATCGACGAAGAAAACCCGATCGAAATGCGTCGGCCTCGGGCTGCCTGAGCGGCATGTTCCCCGCTTGGCTGCACGAGCTGGTTCCATTTGGCCAGAATCTGACGCGCGGTCTGCTCGAGCCGCAACGCATGTGGCGTGGGCTCCAACGCGCCATTTCGTTTCACGAACAAGGCATCGCCTGTGATTTCGCGCAATCGCGCCAGGCTATATGCCACTGTGGGTACGCGCCCCTGAGTGCAAGCTGCAACCGCATTGAGGTCGCGATACTCCATAAGCAGAACGAAAACATGCAATAGCTTCGTGCTGACGTGCCGCATACTGACTTCTCCCGATCCGAGTTCTGCTTTGTTATTTGTTCTGGTGATGCAACATCATTGCTGCTTCTGACTGCCGGCCGGTTCTCCTTGCGGAAATTCGGCGAGGGCGATGGCAGTTACTGCTGGCACTACCAAAAATGTGCAGGGGCGACGGCGAGGCGCCCTGGCAGCCGAAGACGCCGCGCGCGGACGATGAATGTCCGCATCGCGTCTTGCAGCCACCACTTCCTCCAGACCGCACGGGTTTGTGTATCCGGTGCGTGCTACGGCAATGGCTCCTATTCGTCAGACCAGGAAATATGCAGCGGCTTGTGGCGGCGTCATCTGCCGACGCCGTACCGCTTTGACGCCTGTCCTCATGCGCCGGGCGGCGCCATTGCAGGCGTTTCGAAATTTAGTTGATGCGTAGAAATCTTAATACAACATTCTGGAAACTACTAGTAATGCTCAACTTCCAGACGGTTGTGCCATACCAACAAAGACACTATGTACGAACAACGATACAACCCTGAAACCCGCCTCAAATGGGGGTTTCCGTCAATGGGAGTGCGTTAGTCGACGCCAAATCCCGGCGTGAATTCAGCATCCTGGACTGTCAGTTGATAATGACAGAGGTAGGAATTTTTCCAAATTGGAATAACAAAATTTGAATTGCAAATGTGAGTGTGCGAATTGTGCCGAATTGTTGCGGGCGTATCGCGACAATCCTGTAGAGGCCGTGTTCAATTTGCTTAACTCGTGCCGCGAAGACACTGAATTGCCTTTTGCGCGGGCGGTGGGCTACCTTACGGGCAGGGTAGGCGGGAGGGCCGTGCGCGCGATGGCATGGACGCCTGACTGGAGGCCGGCGAGCGGAGACATTTGCGTGAACAGACGCTATTCGGAAGAACAGATCCGCATGTATCTAGAAGAGGCCGCCAAAGGGGTGCCGGTGCGGGAGCTCTGCGCGCGTTATGGCTTCAGCGATGCCTCGTTCTACGGTTGGCGGGCCAAGTATGGCAGCAAGGTACGGCAACACGACCCGTCCGACAGCCGCAGATTGCGCCAGTTGGAAGAGGAGAATGCGCGACTCAAGAGTATGCTTGCGGATGCACTGCTCAAACTTGAGTTGCTGCGCAATCGTACCGGCCGGCACGGCGACGGCAAGAGCCATGGATAGGTTGGTCGCCGCATCGAGCCGGGCCCTCTTGCCACTGCAATGTCTCGCATGACATTGGTTTCTGGAGTTTTTTCGTGAAGAAGGTTTTTGCTGCCGCAGGCGCAATGGTGTGGCTCGGGATGTCCGCCGCTCAGGTTCATGCGGCGCCTCCGCAGGATCCGGGTACTCCAATGGTCGCGCCGCTGCCGCCGCGCATGCTCGATCCCGCGACGTCCACCGTCGAGGATACGGGGGGCACGCTCAGTGCCTCTCAGGTCGAGCGATGCCGCCAGTTACTCGACCAGATCAATGCCTTGCCGTCGGGGCCGCAGTGGGGGCCGGGCAAGTCGTCAGTGACGACGGCGGATGGCCGGACCTATTCCACGCTCGAGCGCGCGCCGGATCGCAAGCGCCTCGAGGAGGCGTACCGGCAGGAGTGCGCCCAGTCACGCAAGTAAGTTCTGATCCGCCGTTGCCAGGATGATGCCGGGTGTGACCAGGCGATTGTCGAAAGGGATGGTGGTTACATCCGTCATTGCAGGAGCAAACATGTTCCACTTGCGACGTTTCCTTGCCTGGTCGTTCGGGCTGATGTTGCTGGCCGGCGCAAGCAGCGCGCTGGCGCAGGCCAAACTGGACAAGCCGCAGCTTGACCAGTTGCTTGCACCAGTTGCGCTGTATCCCGATGCACTGCTGTCGCAGGTGCTCATGGCATCGACCTATCCGGCGGACGTGGCTTCCGCCGCGGAATGGTCGAAATCGAATCAGAGTCTTTCGGGCGATGCGGCCACCAAGGCCGTCGAAGGCGAGCCGTGGGACCCGAGCGTCAAGTCGCTCGCGGCTTTTCCCTCCGTCATGGACATGATGGGACGCCAGCCGCAGTGGGTCGAGAGCGTGGGCGATGCTTTCCTGGCGCAGCCCGATGACGTGATGGACTCGGTCCAACGTCTGCGCGTACAGGCGCAAAAGGCCGGCACTCTCAAGTCCAACGAGCAGCAAAAGGTGGTCACGCAGCAGAGCGGCGGCACCACCATCGTCCAGATCGAGCCCGCCAGTCCGCAGGTGGTGTACGTGCCGTCGTACAACCCGACCGTGGTCTACGGCGCATGGCCCTATCCCGCCTATCCACCGGTCTACTACCCGCCGCCACCCGGATCGGTGTTCGCCACCTCGCTGGTGGCCGGCATTGGCTTCGGGCTTGGCGTGGCGGCTGTGAATTCGATGTGGGGCGGGTTCAACTGGGGTAGCCATGACGTCAACATCAACGTCAATCGATACAACAATATCAACGTGAATCAGCGGCTCGACGTCAATCGGTCCAACGTGAACTGGCAGCACAATCCCGCGAACCGTGGCAACGTGCCGTACCGGAATCAGAACGTTGCGAACCGCTACGACGCGCAGCGTCAGCAGGGGCTGGCCAATCGCCCGCAGGGTGGTCAGCAGCGCCTGGGCCAGGCGGGTGGTGGCGTGCAGAACCAGCAGCGCCTGGGTCAGGGCGGAGGCGGTGTGCAGAACCAGCGCGACGCCGAGCGTCAGCGTGCGGCCCAGTCGTTCCAGGGGCGTACCGGCCAGTCGATTCCCGGGCATTCAGCGCCGAACGTGAATCGCCAGGCTGGCGGGCAGAATCCGCGGCCGGCAGGCGCGGATCGTCAACGTGCTGATCAGGCCGATGCGCGCAACCGCGCGCGTGACAGCAACCGCAATAACGCGTTCAGCGACGCCGGCAACGGTGACCGGATGCGTCAGCAGGCAAACCGGGGCGATCGCAGTGGCGTCCAACACAACGCGGGCCAGATGCAGCAGCATTCCGCGCCGGCGAGATCTGGCGGAGGCATCCACGGCGGTGGTGGTGGTGGTGGTGGTGGCTTCCAGGGCGGGGGCCATGCGGGCGGAGCAGGTGCGGGTGGCGGTCACCTTGGTCACGGCCGGAGGTAGCGATGAAGCGTAAATCGAGGTTCGAATCCATGTTGCGTGCCGGCGCATTAGCGATGCTGCTGAGCATGTCCGTCCCCGTTCTGGCTCAGCATGTCTATCCGACGCCGGATGCCGCAGCCGATGCGCTCGGCGATGCCGTGGCACGCAGTGACCCCGATGCGCTGAAGCAGGTGCTCGGCGCGAACTACGAGAAGCTGGTGCCGCCGGGGCTCAGCCAGAACGACGTCTACGATTTCCTTGCCGCCTGGGCCAGCCATCATGCCGTCCAGCCCGATGGCGACAAGGCCGCACGTATCGAGGTGGGCGGTAGCGGCTGGACGTTCCCGGTGCCGCTGGCCAAGCGTAAAACCGGTTGGCAGTTCGATCTGGCTGCCGGCGAGCAGGAGATCCGGCGCCGCCGGATCGGGCGCAACGAACTCGTGGCGATGGATACGTTGCTGCAGCTCGCTGATGCCCAGCAGCGTTATGCGGAGCAGATTGGCAATGGCAAGTACGCCCATCAGCTCGTGAGCACGCCCGGCAAGACCAACGGGTTGTACTGGCCATCGGCATCGGCCGAGAATGATAGCCCGCTTGGACCGGACGCCTTGGCAATGGGCCCCGAGGTGCCGCCGGAGGAAGCGTTCTACGGCTATCGCTATCGGATCATCGCACCGCCGGAGGGCAGCGACGCCAAGTTCGCGTTCATCGCCTGGCCCGCGCGTTACGGTGCCAGCGGCATCCACTCCTTCATGGTCGATAGCGAGCGCCGTTTCTACGAGCGAGACCTGGGCAAGAGTACCGGCACGCGCGCGGGTGCCATGCGAGCTTTTTCGCCCGAGGGTTGGGAGCGGGCGGCAGATCGCTGATTCCGGATCCGAAGTCTCCGGCAATGGCGTCTAAGCCGGATCCGGACCGCGCAGCGTGATGCGGTCCGCTTCGGCGTGGACGTCTGACAGCCCTTTCTCGTCGACGATACGAAGCTGACGGTGCCGCACCGTGATCAGCCCGACGGACGCAAAGCGGGACAGAAGCCGCGAGACCGTCTCCAGCGTCAGGCCCAGGTAGCTGGCGATATCGTTGCGAGTCATCGCCAGCATGACTTCTCCCCCGTCGGTGCCGCGGCGGCGGTGTTCCGCAGCCTGATCCAGCAACAGCATGGCCAGCCGCTGCGCGGCCTTCATCGAGCCGATGGTCACCAGCAACTCGCGCTGCCGCAAGGCGTCGCGGTGAAGTAGCGCGAGCAAGGCGGCGTGAACCGCCGGATCTTCCTCGCAGCGCTTCGCTGTCTCCAGTGGCACCACACAGCATTCGGATGCCTGCAGGGCAATCGCGCTCGTGCCGAACTGCGGCGCGTCGTTCGGCTCGAGGCCGGCTACGTCGCCGGGGAGCATGAAGCCGGTCAATTGCCGCCATCCAAGTGCAGATTCGTACATCCGCTTGATGCCGCCGTGGCGCAATGGGTAGACGGCGCGTACCGGTTGGTCCTGCCTGAATAGCGTCTCACCGGCTTGCAGATGCTTGCGCTCGGGGCTCAATGCTGGTCTGTCGGGCAACGAGGTGCCGCCGTGTGCACTTGCGCAAACGGATTGGAACGGGCACAGGGTGCAGCATGAGACGCTGGGGGCTTGGTGGTCCAGTGGTATTGCCTCCTGGCAGGCATGGTGGACATTTTTTCCCGACAGTATAAGTGCCCACGAACATCGCTGATCGTGAGTCGATCTGCATTCTTTTAAACAGGCGTAGTAAGTTTTTTTGCGGCCTCCTTGGAGGAGAGGTCAGCATGTGCCCGGAAAGTAGAGAATTCTTTCAAAAATTCATGTTGTGTCTTCAAGACAATGTCGGAAAAGCGCCTCGTCGATTGTGCTATGCTGCATCGCACAATAAAGGAGGAGACCCGTTCTCAAGACGAACAGGAGTCTTCATATGGCCAAAAGCCTCTCTCCGGACTGGGATGCGCAGCTGCGACAAATTCGTCGCGCGCAGTTTCAGCCCGCGAAACAAATTCGTTCATGGCTGGAGCGTCTGGAACTGGCGCCCCCAGCCACTCATCGCCAGCGCCACACCGTGCCAGGCGACGCCGGGCCGGCTGAACTGCCAGGCAACTGGCAGTCGCTGAATCTGGGCCTGACGCCGCTACCGGGCGAACTGGTCCCGCAACTCTCGTACCGGCTCTATATTCCGTCCGGCGCCAAGGGCGCATTGCCCGTCGTGGTGATGCTGCACGGATGTCAGCAAACGCCTGAAGCCCTGGCGGCTGGCACGCGCATGAACGCGCTGGCCGAGCGTGAAGGATTCATGGTGGCTTATCCGCAGCAGCCACTGCGGCGCTCCGTGCATCGGTGCTGGCAGTGGTTCGACCTCGCGGCCGGACAGGGCGGGCGCGAAGCACAGGCGCTGGCACTGCTGATCGACGAACTGGCAACCCGGCCCGACGTACGGATCGGTGAGATCTACCTTGCCGGGTTGTCGGCGGGTGCCGCGATGGCGGCTCTGGTGGCGTTGCGCTACCCGGACAAGGTCGCTGCCGTGGGACTGCACTCCGGTGTAGTGATCGGTGCGGCCGATTCGCCCCGGGCGGGCCTGAGGGCGATGCACGAGGGCTCGGCGATCGAGCCCGCGCTATTGCTCGATGCTGCTGGCGTGACGCCCGGCGGCCCGGCCATGCCGGCCATCGTGTTGCACGGCATGGCGGACGAAGCGGTGCATCCGATCAACGGGCGTTTGCTGACGCAGCAGTTCCTGGCCTACAACGGCCTGGGTGGCAGCCTTGGCGGACAGATCGAAAGCGCAAACGATGCGCCGCTCGGCAAGGATGGCGAAGTTCGCGAAGCGCGCTTTGGCCGCTGGAATCGCGATCTGGTCCGACTGGTGGAAGTGGGGGGCCTGGGTCATGCGTGGAGCGGCGGCGATGCCACGGTACCGTACCACAGCAGCATCGGCCCGGATGCGAGCTGGCTGATCTGGCAGTTTCTCCGTCAGCACAAGCGGGCTGCGTGACAACGCAGGACGGGGCCCAGGACGGAGCCCGAAGCGCGCCCAAATGAAAAAGGGGGAAGGCTGACAGCCTTCCCCCTTTTTCATTGTGCCAGCGCGGCAAGCGTGGCGGGCGCGATCAGGCGTGCCGCTTGCGTACGAACAGCGCCGTCACGATACCCATGATGCAGACGCCGACCACATAGTGGGCCGGGGCCAGCGAATCATTCTTGAGCATCAGCGAGACGATCACCGGCGTCAGTCCGCCGAAGATCGCGTACGAGACGTTGTACGAGAAGGACAGCCCGGAGAACCGCACTTGCGCTGGGAACGCGTGCACCAGCACGTAAGGTACGGCGCCAATCGTGCCGACGAAGAAGCCGGCCAGGGCGTACAGCGGGAGCAGCAGGTCGGGACGGGTGCCGATCGTCGTGTACAGCACGTAGGCCGTGGCAGCCAGCAGTGCGCCACCGATCGAAAGCGTCAGGCGCGCGCCGATGCGGTCAGCCAGGATGCCGGCCACCACGCAGCCGATCGACAGGCACAGCGTTGCGGCGCTGTTGGCCACCAGCGCGGTGCGGGCGTCGAAGCCGTACAGCGTCTGCAGGTAGGTCGGCGTCAGCAGGATCACCACCACGATGCCAGCGGACAGCATCCACGTGAGCAGCATCGAGATGACAACGGCGCCGCGGTGGTCGCGCACGACCGTCTTGAGCGGCAGTTCGGCGGCCAGCGCCTTGCGTTGCTGCAGTTCCGCGAAGACCGGGGTTTCATGGAGCCAGCGGCGCAGGTACATCGAGCCGACACCGAACACGCCGCCCAGCACGAACGGCACGCGCCAGCCATGGTCGACGAGTTCCTGCGGATCGAATACGGCGTTGATGCCAGTGGCTACCAGCGAGCCGAGCAGGATGCCGGCCGTCAGACCGGCGGTCAGCGTGCCGCAGGCATATCCGACGTGACGCTGGGGCACGTGTTCGGACACGAACACCCATGCGCCGGGGACTTCTCCGCCCACGGCGGCACCCTGCAGGATGCGCAGCACCAGCAGCGCCATCGGCGCCAGCAGGCCCACCGAAGCATAGGTCGGCAGCAGGCCCATCAGCAGCGTCGGTACCGACATCAGCAGAATCGACAACGTAAACATTTTCTTGCGGCCCAGCAGGTCACCGAAGTGCGCCATGATGATGCCGCCCAGCGGGCGTGCCAGGTAGCCGGCCGCGAAGATGCCGAAGGTCTGCAGCATGCGCAGCCAGTCCGGCACGGATGCCGGGAAGAATAACTGGCCAATGACCTTGGCAAAGAAAACAAAAATAATGAAATCGTAGAACTCGAGCGCGCCGCCAAGTGCGGCAAGCGCGAGCGTCTTGTAATCCTGACCGGTCAGCGGGCGAGCGGCATGGCCGCCTTGCGCGCCCGAAGCCCCGGCAGTACTGCTGGAGGTGGACATGAAAAGACTCGCATGGATACATTCACATGCGAAGCGCGCAACACGGATGACGTGGAGGGGGACGGCCGAAGGGATAACAGCACGAACTGAGCGAACCGGAGGCCGGCGGGGTAAGCAGGCTGGCAGGCAACGGACGCTTCGCAAAGGCGTAACGATACCAGATCGGTCTGTCGCATCCCTGATTTTGTATAAATCGGATTACTAAATCGTCCTTTGCACTGCCATAATCCGTCTCCATAATGAAAAACAAGTGAAATCCGGGGCACAAAGCGCAGGCCGGCATGGGGCTGAGCCTGCGTGGGGTCGAACTACTCTGGGGTGACATGGCTTTCAAGGATTCCATCCAGGCCGCGACAGGGGCGGCCATGGCCACGCCTCGCAGGCGCGTGGCCGTACGCGTCGCGGGTGGCGTGGTGGCCGCGCTGGCCGTATTCGGGCTGGCCGGCTATTTCGGTGGGCCGCCGCTGATCAAGTATCTGGTGGAGAAAAACGCCACCGAGGCGCTGGGGCGCAAGGTGACACTGGGCGAGGCGCATGTGCGGCCGTTCAGTCTGTCCGCCACAATCAACAACCTGACCATCTACGAGCCCGACGGCAAGACGCCGATGGTGACGCTGGGCGAGGCCGAGGCCAAGACCTCGGCCGCATCGGTCTGGCACCTCGCGCCGGTCATTGATTCCCTTCATGTGGATGCGCTGTCCGTGCATGTCTTGCGCGATGCGAATGGCCGCATGAACTTTGCCGATGTGCAAGAACGCTTTGCCGCGCTGCCGCCGAAGCCGGCCGACGCAAAGCCCGCGCGGTTCTCGGTCAGCAATATCGCGGTGACGAATACCAGCTTCCTCTATGAGGACAAGCTGCTCAATACCGTCCAGCGCGTGGAGAACTTCACGCTGACCCTGCCGTTCCTGTCAAACCTGCCCCACGACGTCACGCTGAACACGGCGCCGAGCCTGTTTGCGAAGATCAATGGGTCGCCGCTGGCGCTGGCTGGCACGATGCAGCCTTTCGCGGACAGCCGTGAAGCAAACCTCAACATCAACCTGGATGGGCTCGAGGTAGCGAAGTACATGGCGTTCGCGCCAAAGCTGAAGGATGCTGAAGTCAAGAGCGGGCTCGTGGATACCCGGCTCAACGTGGGCTTCCGTCAGGAAAAGGACAAGCAGGACCTGTACGTGTCCGGAACCATCGCCCTGCGCGACGCCGACGTGGTGACGCATGCGGGCGCGCCGCTGGTCAAGGCGGGACGGCTGGCGGTCGACCTCGATCGTGTGGAGCCACTGGCCCACAAGGCGCACGTGAAGAGCATCGAACTGGACGGCTTCGGCTTGCTGGCAACCCGCGGTGCCGACGGCACGCTCGATCTGGCGACGGCCTTCCTGCCGGAAGGTATGAAGACGGCGCCGGCCAAGGCTCCCGCAGCCGCACCGGCATCCGCCACGCCGGCCCCGGCCTCGGCGGTTGCCGCTTCGGGCGTGCAGGCGCCGCCCAAGGCCGAAGAGGTGCCATGGTCCTACGCCGTCGACCGCATCGCGATCAAGGACGCGAAACTGGGGTTTGTCGATGCGATGGCGCCCTCGGGGCCGGGCAAGCTGGACATCGGGCCCGTGAATGTCGATATCGCCAATCTGGCCAGCACCGGGGACAAGCCTGCCAAACTCGATGCCACGGTCACGATCGCTGATGGCCAGACCATCAAGCAGTCCGGGGAACTCGACCTCAAGAAGGGCACACTGAACGGCACGCTGGAAACTTCCGGCGTGCGCCCGCAAGGCTTCGCGGCGTGGTGGCCGCACGAGCTGCGCAGCCAGTTTGGTGATACCGGCATCAACGCCGAGCTGAACTACAAGATGGCGTGGTCGCAGCCGGTGTTCCAGTTCACGCTCGAGAAATCCCGGGTTGAGCTGTCACCGCTCTACGTGGCCACGCGCGAGCCTGTCAATCTGCCCGCTTCGGCTGGCAGCGATGATCGCGCGACGAAGGCCGCGAGCCCGGCGCCGAAAGGCCGCGCGGGCCGCGCGCAACGCGGCAACCGCGCTAGCCAGCGCGTGGCGGACACCGAGGGCGCCAATCTGCCGCTGCTCAAGGCTGACAAGCTCGTGCTGGACGACATCCAGCTCGACCTGGCCAAGCAGACGTTCGAAGCGGGGCAGGTATCGCTGGCCAAACCGCAGATCGCGGCAACGCGTGACCATAGCGGCCAACTGCTGGAGATGGCGCGGATCTGGGCCGTCGAATCAGCCGAGTCCGCTGGCAAGCGGGCGCGTGCGCCGGCTGCGGCGACGGCCGCGACAAATGGCGGCGGCGCGGGAGCGCCGGGCTGGAAGGTGCGCATTGGCAAGGTGGCGGTGGATGGCGGCTCCGCGCGCCTGGCGGACTATGAGCCGGCCGAGGCCAATCGCGGTCGCCCGGTCATTCACCAGTTCCGCAACATCGGATTCAGCAGCGGCACTGTGACCTGGCCGCTCTCGCCGGGGGCGGTGCCGATGAAGCTGCACGCCGAAAGCGGGCGCAAGGGTGTGATGAACATCGACGGACAGGTCACGCCGACCGGTCCGGCCGCGCAATTGCAGCTCGATCTGCGCGAACTCGACATCGCGCCGTTGCAGCCCTACATGGCTGACCGTTTCAACGCTGCGTTGCGCAGCGGGGCGCTGACGCTCAAGGGCAAGGTTGCCTACGAGGCGCCGGCCGGCAAGCCGATAGCGGTGCGATTCAATGGCAACGTGATGGCCGGAAATGTGCGTACGGTGGACCGTGTCACCGGCGACGACTTTCTGCGCTGGCGCTCGCTGGCCGTGAGTGGCATCGACTTCAACATGAACGATGCCAAGGGGCCACTCCAGCTTGGGGTCAACAACGTGGCGTTGTCCGATTTCTACGCCCGGGTGATCCTGAACGCCAATGGCCGGCTGAACCTGCAGGACGTGATGGCGGGTGGCGCGGCAAAGGGCCAGCCAGCGCCGTCGACCAGCCTGACCCAGGCGAATCCGGCTTCGGCACCCGAAGCCAAACCTGAAGCCAAGCCCGAGGCCAAGCCGGAGACGGCGGCGGCCCCCGCGCAGGCAGCGGGGCCCAAGCCGGTTATCCGTCTGGGCGGTGTTTCCATCGACAAGGGGAACATCAACTTCTCGGACTTCTTCATCAAGCCGAATTACTCTGCCAACCTGACTGGCATGAAGGGGTCGATCTCCAAGGTTTCCACGGGGGATCCTACGCCGGCAGATCTGGTGCTGGATGGCCGGCTCGACGATGATGCTCCCGTCAATATCAGCGGCAAGATCAATCCGCTGGGCGAACAGCTCTTCCTCGATATCGCCGCAAAGGCGGACGGCGTAGAACTGACGCGTCTGACGCCTTACGCGGCCAAGTACGCGGGCTACCCGATCACCAAGGGCAAGCTGAACGTCGACGTGGCGTACAAGATCGAGAATGGCAAGCTCGATGCGAAGAACCACCTCTACCTGGACCAGCTCACCTTCGGCGACAAGGTGGACAGCCCCGACGCGGTCAAGGTGCCTGTGCTGCTGGCGGTATCGCTGCTCAAGGACCGCAATGGCGTGATCGACATCAACCTGCCGGTCTCGGGCTCCTTGTCCGATCCGGAGTTCAGCATCGGTGGTGTCATCCTGCGCGTGATCGTCAACCTGCTGGCCAAGGCGATCACCTCGCCGTTCGCGCTGATTGCCCATGCATTTGGCGGCAACGCGGAAGAGCTGGGTTATATCGAGTTCGCGCCGGGTTCTTCCACGTTGACCGACGACGCGCACAAGAAGATCGAGACCATCGGCAAAGCGCTCGCCGACCGTCCTTCGCTCAATCTGGAAATCAGCGGCCGGATCGACCCCGACACCGATGCCGATGGCGCGCGCCGCGTCTGGCTGAACCAGCGTGTCGCCGAAGCCAAGCAGCGCGATCTGCGCCGTTCGGCACAGGCAGGCGCGCAGGCGGAAGAGGGCGAGGGCGGCGAGCAGGGCGCCACTGTCACCGTATCGCCTCAGGAATATCCGAAGTACCTGGAAGCGGTGTACAAGCGCGAGTCGTTCAAGAAGCCCCGCAACTTCATTGGCCTGACCAAGTCGCTGCCGCCGGCCGAGATGGAGAAGCTGCTGCTCGAACATGCGCCAGTGACCGATACGGAACTGCGCGCGTTGGCGGAGCAGCGGGCGTTGACGGTCAAGCAGGCGCTCGAGCGTGATGGCAAGGTGCCCAACGCCCGGCTGTTCCTGACCGCGCCGAAGCTCAACGCGGAAGGGATCAAGGACAAGGGCAAGCCCAACCGTGTCGATTTCTCGATCCGTCAATGATGGGACGCGTGCCGGCGTTTGAATGAAATGCTCGAACGCCGGCATGGAGACCGTCATCGAAAACCGCGTATCATGCGCCCCGAAACTTGAATAGATATCGGGAGCGAGATGTGCAGCAGGAAGCAGTAGCCTACAAGACTTGGGTTTGCCTGATTTGCGGCTGGGTGTACGACGAGGAACTGGGCTTGCCCGAAGAAGGCATTGCCGCAGGCACACGCTGGGAAGACATCCCGGACGACTGGCGCTGCCCGGAATGCGATGTCGGCAAGGGTGATTTCTCGATGATCGAGATCTGACGTCAGGTCACGGCGCTTCGCGCTGGGTCGCCGATCGACAGATGCCCGCGCGCCGTCGCTTTTGCGCGCAGCGTGTATAGCGCATCCGGTACGGGTGGCTGCAGCGCCACAATGCCGTGCCCACGGTCACGACCAGCAGCGCCACCATCACGGTGGCGAGCATAAGAAGAGACATCGCGCCTCCTTCTCGCCTGCAGCCGCTCGGCCCGTTCTGCCTAGCGGCGTTCTCTCTAACTGGTGTCCTGTTTGATCGCCGATCGCTAGATCAGCAGCGGCAGGGCTTCCAGCACCAATACCCCAAGCAGGACTCCCAGGATCGCGCCGGCGCAACGGCAACTGATACGCAACGCCTTGGCCGCAACTGGAATTGCGCCCATCGCCAACAGGCCGACGAGTGCCATGGGGATCAGAAATACAAGATCGTGCGCCTGTAACTGAAGATGCAGCATGGCGGTCTCCTATCTTGTTTCTTTGTTCTTCCAGTATAGGCAGTGTGTGGCGAATACAAGGCTGTAGTGCTTGGGGTTGTCCCGTACTGTTTGCGTCATGTCATGCTCTGCCAGGTATCTCGCACGAGACTTGGCGCGAAGCCGTTTGTACCGTTGACAGCGCACCCGGACGGTTTCCCACACGGTTTTCCTGTCGTGTCAGCCGTATTGATGACGAGTGTCCTATGCTGGACGCACGGGGTCACCAAAGCAGACTGAAGCAGACTGGAGGGCGCTATGGAACTACATATGCATTCGCACCACTACATGCGTCGCCTGCCGGACTGGACGGCGGCCGCCGTGTCCGGGCTCGCGGCCGGTGCGCTGCTGATCGTGGTGGAGATGTTCTGGTCGACGATGGTGGCCGGCGTTCACCCATGGGGCACCACGCGCATGGTTGCCGCAATCGTGCTCGGGCGCGATGTTCTGGAGAACTCGTTCTTCAGCGTCAGCACGGTCGCCGCAGCGTTGATCATTCACTTCGTGCTCGGCGCGATACTCGGCTGCGTGCTGTGCGCGATCATCGCGCCGTTCCAGCTCGATTCGAGCGTCGGCATGTCGCTACTGGTCGGGGCGGTATTCGGCCTGGTGGTGTACTTGTTCAACTTCTACGTGATGACAAGCGCCTTCCCGTGGTTTGTCGACCAGCGTGGCTGGCATACGCTGGTGGGGCACCTCATCTTCGGGATGGCCATCGCCATCTGCTATTGGAAGCTGGAGTCGCGCGGCGTATCTCGTTAGATACTTGCCGTGGAATCCTGTACCGAATACATCATGTGCTGATGGTCTGATTGCGTCGCGCACTTTGCCACTACACGGGGCCGCGCGTGGCCACGATGGCGGATCGGGAAGTAAGCTTCCCCTCCGCCATTTTTTATCGTGGCCCATGCGCGTCCCGGCGCACCGATCCCGGCACGATGTCGCCTTGCCGTGACCTGAAACGATGCACTAGTCTTAATCCACCTGCGCAGACTGCGCATTCCTCGTGGCTTTTCGTCCGCGCGGAGGAGGGGGGTCATGGCGATCGCCATCGCACTCGTCATCATTGTCGTTGCCTCGGTGCTCTTTCATTTCCTGAGCCCCTGGTGGGCGACACCGCTGGCGTCCAACTGGAAACAGATGGACGACACGCTGACCATTACCCTCGTCATCACCGGCCTGTTCTTCGTCGTCATCAACCTGCTAGTCGGATACATCGTCTGGCGTTACCGCCATCGCGCGGGGCATCGCGCTGCCTATGCGCCGGAGAACCCGAAACTGGAGCGCTGGCTGATCGGGCTGACCGCCGTGTGCATCATCGCGTTGCTGGCGCCGGGCCTGATCGTCTACGCGGAGTACGTGCGGCCACCACGCGATGCGATGGTCATGGAGGTGGTGGGGCAGCAGTGGCAATGGGCGTTCCGCTTCCCCGGCAAAAGTGGCCAGCTCGGTACCACGGACCCCCGATTCGTCAGCGGCACAAATCCACTCGGCCTGAATCCCGATGATCCGAACGGACAGGACAACATACTCGTCATGGGGCCGGAGGTACACCTGCCACTGAACCGGCCCATCAAGGTGCTCCTGCGCTCGAAGGACGTCCTGCACGATTTCTATGTGCCACCGTTCCGCGCGCGCATGAACATGGTGCCCGGCATGGTGACGTCGTTCTGGTTCACGCCCACCAAGACCGGCCGCTTCGACATTCTTTGCGCGCAACTCTGCGGTCTGGGCCACTACAACATGCGCGGTCACGTCGTGGTCGAAGACCAGGCCGCCTTCGACGCGTGGCTTGCGAAGCAGCAGACGTTCGCGATGACGCTGGCGAAGGTCGCCGTGCCCACCGCTGTGCCAGTCGAAGGAACCGCTGTGGCGGGCGCGCCGGCTGGCGCCGCCGATCTCGTGGCGCAGGGCCGCGCGCTGGCGCAAAGCAAAGGATGCGTGGGATGCCATAGCGTCGATGGCAGCGTGGGTGTCGGCCCAAGCTGGAAGGGCCTGTACGGCAGCACGCAGACCTTCAGCAACGGCAGCAGCGCGACCGTGGACGATGCGTTCCTGAAGACGGAGATCGAGGACCCGCAGGCCCGCATCGTCAAGGGCTTCGGGCCGGTGATGCCCAAGTTGCCTGTTACCGATGCCGATGTGGTGGCGCTGTCGGCGTATATCCGTTCGCTGGGTGCTGGCGCAACGGGGGCCCCGCAGGCTGGCAAATAGCGGCCCGACGCACAGTCAGAAATCGGAGAGCAAAAGATGGCCTATGCCGATGATGCCGCCCACCACGGCCCACAGAGTTTCTGGACGCGCTACATCTGGAGCCAGGATCACAAGGTGATCGCCGTGCAGTACACGCTGGTCGCCATCGTGGTCGGGCTGATCGGCGTGACGCTGTCGAACCTGATGCGGATGCAACTGGGCTTTCCGGGACGGTTTGATTTCATCGACGCCAATCGCTACTACCAGTTCGTGACGATGCACGGGATGATCATGGTGATCTACCTGCTGACGGCGCTGTTTCTTGGCGGTTTCGGCAATTACCTGATCCCGCTGATGGTCGGCGCGCGCGACATGGTATTCCCATTCCTGAACATGCTCAGCTTCTGGGTCTACTTCCTGTCGGTGCTCGTGCTGCTCGCCAGCTTCTTCGTCCCGGGCGGACCCACCGGCGCGGGCTGGACGCTCTATCCACCGCAGGCGATCCTGCCCGGCACGCCAGGGCATGACTGGGGCATCATCCTGATGCTGGTGTCGCTGCTGATCTTCATCGTGGCGGCTACCATGGGTGGCCTGAATTACGTGACCACGGTGCTGCAGGCGCGTACCGAGGGCATGACGATGCTGCGGATGCCGCTGGCAGTGTGGGGCATCTTCATGGCGACGATTCTCGCACTGCTGGCGTTCCCGGCGCTGTTTGTCTCCGGTGTGATGATGCTGCTCGACAAGACGCTCAGTACCAGCTTCTTCATGCCCGCAGTCGTCTCGATGGGGCAGCAGCTCAACTACAAGGGCGGCAGCCCCCTGCTGTTCCAGCACCTGTTCTGGTTCTTCGGTCATCCCGAGGTTTATATCGTCGCGCTGCCCGCCTTTGGGATCGTCTCCGATCTGATCAGCGTGCATTCGCGCAAGAGCATCTTCGGCTATCGCACGATGGTGTGGGCGATCCTGGCCATCGGTGTGCTGTCGGTGGTGGTGTGGGCGCACCACATGTTCGTGAGTGGCATGAATCCGTACTTCGGCTTCTTCTTCGCCACCACGACGCTGATCATCGCAGTACCCACTGCCATCAAGGTCTACAACTGGGTGATCACGTTGTGGCAGGGCGACATCCATTTCTCGGTGCCGATGCTGTTCGCCATCGCCTTCATCAGCACGTTCGTGATCGGCGGTCTGACGGGCCTGTTCCTCGGTAATGTCAGCGTGGACATTCCGTTGTCGAACACCTACTTCGTCGTGGCGCACTTTCATATGGTGATGGGTGTCTCGCCGATCCTGGTCGTCTTCGGCGGGATCTACCACTGGTATCCGAAGGTCACCGGACGCCTGCTCAACGACACGCTTGGCCGCATTCATTTCTGGATCACGTTCGTCGGCACCTACGCCATCTTCTTTCCGATGCACTACCTCGGTATTCTGGGGATGCCGCGGCGCTATTACGCGTGGCAGGGCTATGACTTCATACCCGAGTCCGCGCACACCCTGAACATGTACATCTCGATCGCAGCGTTCATCGTCGCGGCGGCGCAGTTGCTTTTCATCTTCAACCTCGCGTGGAGCGTGCGGCGTGGGCAGCCGGCAGGCGCCAACCCGTGGCGTGCCGCCTCGCTGGAGTGGCAGACGCCGCAGACGCCGCCGGCGCACGGCAACTGGGGCGCGCATCTTCCAGTGGTCTATCGGTGGGCCTACGCCTACAGCGTGCCGGGCGCGAAGGAGGACTTCATTGCGCAGAATGCGCCGCCAGACGCAGGTGGGAGCGAACCCGAGCCACACGCGAGAAGGGGGGCCGTGGCATGAAAGCCGAATCGTTCGCGGTGGATACGGGTGGCGGCGTCTTCCGGGCTTCACGTGAAGCACCCGGAGGCGGCCCCGCCGGTGGTGACGCCTTGCATGGACATGGGGCACGCACCCCCGGCAGCATAGGGTTGTGGATATTCATGGGCGTGGTCACGGCGCTATTCACCTTGTTTCTGGCCGCCTACGTCATGCGTATGGACAGCCCGGACTGGCAGCGAATTGCACTGCCGTGGCAGGTGTGGTTGTCCACGGTCGTGCTCGCCGCCGCTTGTGTGTCGATGGAGATTGCCAGGCGGGCGGCGCACTCGGGCCGCATGGTGAGAGCACGTCAGGCGTTTCGTCTTGGGGGGATGGGCGCCGTAGGGTTCGTTGGCGTGCAGTTGTGGGCGTGGCAGGCGCTGTACGCGCTTCACGTTGTTCCCGCGAACAATCCAGCGGGCAGCTTCTTCTACCTGCTCACGGCCATGCACGGTCTGCACATGCTTGGCGGGCTGGTGGCCTTCGCGTTTGTGGCGGTGGATCGCGGCAGTGGCACGCGCACGGTGATGCGCATCGGGCTGTGCGCGCGCTATTGGCACTTCCTGCTGGCGGTATGGGTCGTGTTGCTCGGCGCGCTGGGCTGGCTCACGCCGGAGCTCGTCGCGTACATCTGTGGCAGGTCCTGACGGAGAGCGCCCATGCATTCGCAAGTTCCTTCCTCGGCCGGATCGCATCCGGAAGCCTGGAATCCGCCGGGCGGCTTCAGGGGCCTCGTCGCTGATTGGTCATCCGACCAGCGCGCATTCAAGGTGTCCTGGGGCAAGGCGATGATGTGGATTTTCCTGCTGTCCGACACCTTCATCTTCAGTTGCTTCCTGATCGGCTACATGACCGTGCGCATCTCCACCACGGCGCCATGGCCGGACACCAGCAAGGCTTTCGCCGAGAACATCGGCGGTCATACGCTACCGCTGATACTGATCGCAATCATGACCTTCGTACTGATCACCAGCAGTGGCACGATGGCGATGGCCGTGAACTTCGCCTACCGTCGCGAGCGACGCCCCTGCGGTCTGCTGATGCTGGCGACCGCCGCGCTCGGGGCGACGTTCGTCGGTCTGCAGGCGTTCGAATGGACCACGCTGATCGTGCACGAGGGCGTGCGTCCCTGGGGCAATCCAATGGGCGCTGCGCAGTTCGGCTCCACGTTCTTCATGATCACCGGCTTCCACGGCTTTCACGTGACCTGTGGCGTGATCTACCTGCTGACGATCGCCAGCAAGGTCGTGCGCGGGCACTACGAACCAAGCGGTAACTACCAGGTCGTGGAGATCGCCGGTCTCTACTGGCACTTCGTCGATCTGGTCTGGGTCTTCATCTTCGCGCTGTTCTATCTCTGGTGAGGGCGACCATGGCATCGACACCCATCACTCCGGCCCCCGAAGCGTCCGAGGCGGCCCACGGTGGCCACGGCAAACAGGAACATCCTATCGGCCTGTATCTGAAGGTCTGGGGGCTGCTGTTCGTGCTCTCCACAATGTCCTATCTGGTGGACTACTTCGGGTTCACGGGATACCTGCGCTGGTTCCTGATTCTGCTGCTGATGATCCTGAAGGCCGGCCTGATCGTCAGCGTATTCATGCACATGGCCTGGGAGCGCATGGCGCTGATCTGCGCGATCCTGATCCCGCCGCTGTGCCTGCTCGTGCTGGTATTTCTCATGGCGGCCGAAGCGGATTACACTTTCCTGACTCGCGGCGTGTTTTTTCACTGAAGTCGCATGATGAAATGCGATGAGGGCGCTGCGCAACCCCATCGAGGACTCCGCCGCCCATGCACGCTGCTACCGAAAGCATCCTGATCTACAACCACGGCCGCGATCCCGAGCGGCTGACGATGAAGCTGGCGGCGATCGCAGCCGACCCGTTCGCTTTCTTCCGAGGCACCAACCACCTGTACGCGGCGTCGCTCGAGCGCGAGGCTGGTCTGCTCGATGCGCCTAGCACCTATGTGTGTGGCGATCTCCATGTGGAGAACTTCGGCACGTTCAAGGGCGACAACGGACTCGTGTACTTCGACCTGAACGATTTCGACGATGCCATGTTGGCGCCGCTGACGGTCGATGTCATCCGTATGTTGTCGAGCGTGCTGGTGGCCGGGGAGAGCATTGGCCTGTCGGAAGCCGATGCCCGTACGGCCTGCGCACAGATGCTGTCGGTCTACACGGCGATGTTGCGCGCGGGCAAGCCGCGCTGGCTGGAACGCGCCACCGCGAGCGGTCTGGTGGCGACGCTGCTGCGGCAGGTCAAACGCCGCAAACGCGGCGCGCTGCTGAACGCGCGCACGGAGATGCGTGGCGGGCGGCGGCGTCTGAAGTTCGACGGCCATGCGCTGCGCGCGGACAAGATGCAGCGTGAACGCGCTTCCGAAATTCTGGGGATCTACTCGAAGCAGGAACATCACGGTCATCGCTTCGTCGCAGAAGACTCGGCGCGACGCGTGGCCGGTGTGGGCAGCCTGGGGCTCGAACGCTACGTCGTGCTGGCGCATGAGCGTGACATGCCGGCAAGTCAGCGGCTTATCGATATCAAACGCGCGGCACCGAGCGCCTGGATCGGAATGCGCACACGCGGCCAACCGCGCTGGGGCAGCGATGCGCAACGCGTGGCGACCATCCAGCAGATCATGCAGGCCGCATCGCCCGCACTGTTCTCATACGTGCCGCTGGGCAAGGCTTCGTACCTGGTCAAGAGCTTGCAACCGAGCACCGACCGAGTGAATCTGGAGCACTGCCGCGACAAGACTGTGTTGCAAGACGTGTTCGCCACGATGGCGCGTGCCGCGGCCTCGGCCCATCTGCGTGGCTGTGGCCATC
Source organism: Cupriavidus sp. HMR-1 (assembly GCF_000319775.1). Classification (NCBI taxonomy): domain Bacteria; kingdom Pseudomonadati; phylum Pseudomonadota; class Betaproteobacteria; order Burkholderiales; family Burkholderiaceae; genus Cupriavidus; species Cupriavidus sp. HMR-1. The sequence goes on along the minus strand of NZ_ANKP01000066.1, from coordinate 4,702 downwards.
AGGCGGCGGATCGTGTCGAGCAGTTACAGGATTTCGCCGCAGGCGGGCGCTGGCAATCCACCGTGCTGCGGCTGGCAAAGCACGGGCGCGATGTTTCGCTCGCGCAGTGGAAGCAGTTCCGGGAGGACTATGCGAAGGCGCGGGGGAAGAGCGCCTGATCAGGTGACCAGCTGATCGGCTGTTCGGTTGTTCCCCTCTCACATTGCATGTGAGAGGGGAGAACCCAGCGAACTACGCCATCAAACCTGGGTAATAAACTTGGTCACCAGGTAACCGTCGAAGGTTTCCTGGCCACCTTCGCTGCCGATACCCGAATCCTTGATGCCGCCAAACGGGGTCTCGGCCAGCGCCATGCCGAAGTGGTTGATGTTGACCATGCCGGCTTCAAGTCCGTTCGATACCAGGTTGGCCGTCTTCAGAGAGTTGGTGAAGACATACGAGGCCAGGCCGAACGGCAGGCTGTTGGCGCGGCGCAGCACTTCCTCCGCATCCTTGAAGCGCGTGACCGGGGCTACCGGGCCGAACGGTTCATCGACCATCAGCTTGGCATCGTCGGGCAGGTCCGTGACGACGGTCGGTGCGAAGAAGAAGCCCTTGTCGCCGATGCGCGAGCCGCCGGCGACGATCTTGCCGCCGCGATGGCTGGCATCGTCCAGAAACTGCTCCATCGATGCGATGCGGCGCTCATGTGCGAGCGGGCCCATCTGGGTGCCGTCGTCCAGCCCATTGCCGACCTTGATCGAGCCGATGACCTCGGTGAAGCGCGCCAGGAATTTGTCGTAGGCCTTTTCCTGAACATAGAAGCGCGTGGGCGATACGCAAACCTGGCCGGCGTTGCGCAGCTTGAAGCGGGCCAGCATTTCGGCGGCCGGTTCGATGTCTGCGTCGTCAAACACCAGCACGGGCGAGTGACCGCCCAACTCCATCGTCACGCGCTTCATGTGCGCGCCGGCCATCGCGGCAAGCTGTTTGCCCACCGGTACCGAGCCGGTGAAGGAGATCTTGCGCACGATCGGCGATTCGATCAGGTAGGTCGAAACTTCGCTCGGCACGCCCCATACGATATTCAGCACGCCCGGGGGCAGGCCTGCATCGTGGAACAGGCGGGCCAGCGCCACCACGGCGCTCGGGGAGTCTTCCGGACCTTTCAGGATCAGCGTGCAGCCGGCGCCCAGCGCAGCCACGATCTTGCGAATGGCCTGGTTGAACGGGAAGTTCCACGGCGTGAACGCGGCGCAGACGCCGATCGGCTCGCGCACCACGATCTGGCGCACCGCCGGATTGCGCGGCGGAATCACGCGACCGTAGATGCGGCGGCATTCCTCGGCGTGCCATTCGGCATGTTCGGCGCAGATCATCACCTCGCCCACGGCTTCGGCTAGCGGCTTGCCCTGGTCCAGCGTGATGTCGCGGCCGATTTCCTTGGCGCGGGTACGGGTCAGTTCTGCCACACGGCGCAGGATCTGCGAGCGTTCCAGCGGCGATGTTTTCTTCCAGGTTTCGAAGGCGCGCTGCGCGGCGGCCAGCGCGCGATCCAGGTCGGCAGTGGTAGCGTGCGGCAGCTTGCCGAGCAGTTCCTGGGTGGCCGGATTGATGACGTCCTGCTCGCGGCGGTCGCCTCCCTTGATGAATTCTCCATCGATGTAGAGGGCGAGATCCTGGTACATGCCTGTCTCCTGAAGGAAATGGACGGCGCAGCGAAAGGGGGCGCGCCGCGGGTGGTCGAAGAATGAAAGCGCAAGCTTAACGCTTTGGACGGAAGTCCGCACTGGCAGACTTGCGGGCGATTATCGCCCCGCCACAACTGTCATGTGTCCGGTGGCTGGCATGGTGCCCGGCCAGGGACTAGACTGACAGGTTCGCAACCCACGCACTGCTGCGGTGCGGAAAAAACTGCCCCAATGAAGCCTGACGCCAGACTGACCACCGGCCCGATCGGCCGCACGCTGCTGATGTTCTCGCTGCCGGTGCTTGGCAGCAACATCCTGCAGTCGCTCAACGCCTCGATCAATTCGGTCTGGGTCGGCCGATACCTTGGCGAGGCGGCGCTCACGGCCACGTCGAACGCCAACATCATTCTGTTTTTCCTGCTCGGCGTGGTGTTCGGGATCAGCATGGCCAATACGATCATGATCGGCCAGGCAGTCGGCGGGCGCGACATCGACGAGGCGCGACGCGTGGTGGGCACCAGCACCACGTTCTTCGTCGGCCTGTCGGTGCTGGCTGCAGTGCTGGGCTTTGTCTTCACGCCGCATATCCTGGCCGCGATGCATACGCCGGACGATGCCACGCCGCTGGCCATCATCTACCTGCGCATCATCTTCATCGCGCTGCCGTTCATGTACTTCTACAACTTCGTGATGATGACGCTGCGCGGCGCGGGTGACTCGCGCACGCCGTTCTACTTCATGTTGCTGTCGGTGGTGCTGGACGTTGTGCTGAATCCCGTACTGATCTTCGGGGTGGGCCCGATTCCTCCGCTTGGCATCGCGGGCTCGGCGCTGGCCACACTGATCGCGCAACTGACCAGCCTGGCGGCGATGATCGGGTTGCTGTACCGGCGCCGGCACTTCCTGCTGCTGCACCGGGAGCAACTTGCGTTGCTCCGGCCAGACATGGCTATCCTGCGCGCGCTGGTGATGAAGGGGCTGCCGATGGGATTGCAGATGGTGGTGATCTCGTCGTCGGCCATCGTGATGATGTCGCTGGTCAATACGTACGGCTCGCGGACGACCGCGGCCTACGGTGTGGCATCGCAGCTCTGGACCTATGTGCAGATGCCGGCCCTGGCGGTTGGCGCCAGTGTGTCATCGATGGTCGCGCAGAACGTGGGAGCGGGATTGTGGGTGCGCGTGGCGCGTGTCACGCAGGTTGGCATGCTCTTCAACGTGTTGATGACCGGTGCGCTGGTGGCGCTGGTCTATGCGTTCAATCGCCACTCGCTTGGCCTGTTCCTGGGGGATGACAGCGTCGCGATTGAGATCGCGCAGCACATCAACAACGTGGTGCTGTGGTCGTTCATCCTGTTCGGCTTCACCATTGTCGTGTTCGGCGCCGTGCGTGCCACGGGCGCCGTCATGGCGCCGCTGGTCATTCTGTTCGTGTCGATGTGGCTGATCCGCCTGCCGTTCGCGTGGCTGCTCGGGCCGCACATCGGCGCCGAATCGATCTGGTGGAGTTTCCCGCTCGGCTCGGTGGTATCGGTGCTGCTTGCGCTCGGCTATTACCGCTACGGTAACTGGCGCCGCAGTCATATCCTGCCGGTCGCGCCACATCCGGAAGCGGTGGGGAATGCACCCGACACCAGCATGGGCGTGCCATGCGAGGATGCCGATGCGGGCGCGGAAGCCGACGCAGAGGCCAACGCGGAAGTCGCGCGACAACCTTCCTAATGCATCCAGACAGGTTTCTGAATGTATGGATGAGAGACATTTGATCGTGTCACTCACGCACCGCCCCGCGGTGTAAGCAAGTCGAAAGCTGCGCGGCACCCTCTGCCGCGCAGTGCCGCGCCAATCCACACTATTCCCTTTCAAACACCTTTCCACCACGTCTTTCATTTAACTTTCAGTTGTGGTTTTGGTTTCCAACTTAATACGTCACAACGTGATGGAAACGAAAAAACGACGCGTGCGCTGAAGATTGGGGGATACCCTAAACCCCAGACAAATGAAAGGAGCCTGAAAGTTCCCGACTCTACTGTTCGCTGCGATGAACGTGTCGAAGTTGATACGTTCGCCGTGGAGATGCCCCAGAGCCGGTGTGTCGCACGGTGCCGCAATTCACAACCTTGAGGAGAATCGTTTTGCGCATACGCAGCCAAAAGGACTTTGCCTCCGGCCTGATGTTTATTCTGGTCGGTCTTGGCTTTTCCTTCGTCGCGCGCGGCTACAGCATGGGGACGGCCGCCAAGATGGGCCCCGGATACTTTCCGTTCCTGCTTGGCCTGGTACTGGCCATCCTGGGCGCGCTGGTGTTGATGGGGTCGTTGTCGTCGAAGGGTGAGGAAGATCAACTTGCCCGCTGGGATCTGAAGACGCTTCTGTGGATTCTGGGTTCCGTCGTGCTGTTCGGCCTGTTGCTCAAGCCGCTCGGCATGGTGCTGTCGGTGTTCGTGCTGGTGATGGTGTCGTCGATGGCCAGCCATGAGTTCAGCTGGAAGGGTGCCCTGCTTAACAGCGTGGTGCTCGTGCTGATCGCCCTGGGCGCCTTCGTGTACGGCATCAACCTGCAGATGCCGGTCTGGCCTGCCTTCATTACCGGCTAAGGAGTCGCCCGAAATGGAATTGTTTGACCATCTTGCCCTGGGCTTCTCCACGGCATTGTCGCTGCAAAACCTCGCGTACGCGTTCCTGGGCTGCGTGCTCGGGACGCTGATCGGCGTGCTTCCGGGCCTTGGGCCTCTGGCAACCATCGCCATGCTGCTGCCGGTGACGTACTCGCTGCCGCCGGTGGCAGCGCTGATCATGCTGGCCGGTATCTACTACGGCGCGCAGTATGGCGGTTCGACCACCGCTATTCTGGTGAACCTGCCGGGCGAATCGTCGTCGGTGGTGACCACGATCGACGGCTATCAGATGGCACGTCGTGGCCGCGCTGGTGTGGCGCTGGCTACTGCTGGCCTTGGTTCGTTCTTCGCTGGCTGCGTGGCCACGCTGATCCTGGCTGCGTTCGCTACGCCGCTGTCGGAACTGGCGTTCAA
>NZ_ANKP01000065.1:0-7183 GCF_000319775.1 Cupriavidus sp. HMR-1 | reverse complement strand
CGCGTATGCCTGACCCCGCCGTGGCCGAGCGCACGCTGACCGCTGCCGATACGCGCTTCGGCGTGGGCGAGCCGACCTTCGCCGCGCTACCGCCGGTAACCGAATGGGCCGAACGGGAGCTGTTCGTCGGCGACACCTGCCATATCGACGTGATCGACCGGCACGGCAACATGGTGGCGGCCACGCCTTCGGGCGGCTGGCTGTCGTCGAGCCCGACGATTCCGTCGCTCGGCTTCGCGCTCAACACGCGCCTGCAGATGACGTGGCTCGAACCGGGCCTGCCCAACACGCTGGCGCCGGGCAAGCGGCCCTGCACCACGCTGTCGCCGTCACTGGCGATGCGCGACGGCGAGCCCTACATGGTGTTCGGCACGCCCGGCGGCGACCAGCAAGACCAGTGGTCGTTGGCATTCTTCATGCGCCACGCGGTGCATGGCATGAACCTGCAGGAATCCATCGACGCGCCCGCCTGGCATATCGACCACTTCCCGCAGTCGTTCTGGCCGCGCCAGACCACTCTGAACCGCATCACCGTCGAATCGCGCTTTCCCGCTGCCACGATCGAAGCGCTGCGTGCCCGTGGGCACGAGGTTCGCGTCGGTGATGACTGGTCAGAGGGCCGCATGTCGGCCTGCACACGCGAGCGCGACGCCAGGGGGCGGCTCGTGCTGCGCGCCGGCGCCAACGCGCGTGGCATGCAGGGCTATGCCGTCGGCCGCTGATTCACGCACGACATTACCGAAGACCGATACAGAAACAGAAACCGAAGGGGGTTGGAGATGAAGTCCGAGATGAAGTCCGTACTGAGAAGCCTGCTGTGCGGTGCCGCCGCATTGACGATGTCGTTTGCGAACCTGGCCAGCGCGGCCGATGCCTGGCCGACCAAGCCGATCACACTGATCGTGCCGTGGGCGGCGGGTGGTTCGACGGATATCCTGGCGCGCACGCTGTCCGAGCAGTTGACCAAGTCGCTCGGCCAGCCGGTCATTGTCGACAACCGGCCGGGCGCTTCCGGCAACATCGGTTCGGCGATGGTGGCACGCGCGAAGCCGGACGGCTACACGCTGCTGATCGGCTCGATGAGCACGCACGCGATGAACCCGGCGTTGATGCCGAACATGCCGTTCAAGGGCGTGGATGATTTCACGCCGCTGGGATTGCTGGCCTACGTGACCAACACGATGGTCGTGAACGCGTCCGTGCCGGTGCACAACGTCAAGGAACTGATCGCGTACGCGAAGGCTAATCCGGGCAAGGTCGCCTACGCCAGCGCGGGCCCCGGCTCCACCAATCACCTGAGCGCGGTGCTGTTCGAGAAGATGGCCGGCGTGCAGTTGCTGCATGTGCCGTACAAGGGTGGCGCGCCGGCCGTGGTCGATACGGTGGCGGGCCAGACGCAATTGCTGTTCTCGGCGGGTACCCAGACGCTGACGCACGTGAAGTCCGGCAAGCTGCGCCTGCTGGCCGTGACCGAAGCCAAGCGCTCCCCGCTGCTGCCCAATGTGCCGACGGTGGGCGAGACCCTGCCCGGCTATGAGCTTTCGGTCTGGTACGGCGCCTTTGGCCCGAAGAACATGCCTGCGGAACTGGTGACGCGCTTGAACAACGAGATCAACCGCGCGATGGCGCTGCCCGACGTCAAGGCCAAGATGGAGTCGATCGGCGTCGAGACGGCGACGTCGACCCCGCAGGAATTCGGCAAGATCCTGCGCCGCGATGCGGACCGCTACGGCAAGCTGATCCGCGAACTCGGCATCCAGGGCGAATGATGGCGGGCGCAGCGAACATGACATTGCCGATGCATTGGCAGGCACAACTGAATGCACTGCTGGACCGCCTGCGCGATGCGGCCACGCCGCAAGGCGCGATGGATGCCGTGGGGCAGGCCACGCTGGCGATGGTCGGCCCCGGCCTGCTGACGATCAACGCATGGCACGCGAGGACGGGCGAGATCGAACGGCTATGGTCGTCCGACCCGGCGGCCTATCCGGTGGGCGGCAAGAAGATCAAGGGCGATACGGTCTGGACGCGCCAGCTGCTGGTGCGCGGCGAGGTCTTCGTCGGCGAGGGCGACGAGGCGCTGGCAGCGGTGTTCGACGACATCGCCGTGATTCGCGGCCTTGGCCTGAACGGCGTGGTCAACGTGCCGCTGAGCCGACGCGGCGCGGTGATCGGCACGTTCAACTATCTGGCGAATGTGCAGGCGTGGACGGCCGATGAGATGACTGCGCTGCGGCTGCTGGGGCAGCTTGTGGTGCCGGCTGTCGTTGAAGCGATTGCCGGTTGAAAGGCCGACCCCGCTTTTACTCCGTTGTGCTCGCGCTCCAGAACGCCTGACTGACCACGCTGGTGCCGCCGAGTCGGGCGACGATCGCGTCGAGCGCGTCGCCGTCCACCGAGGTGGCCACGAGTGCTGCCTCGATTTCCACATCCTGATCGCCGAACGCGCGGACTTCCAGGTCGCGCGTTGGATACTGCGCGGCTTCCAGCGCGTCTTCGAGCAATCGCATGGCGGTCTTCTGGTACTCGCGTAGCGTGATCACATGCACGGTATGCGTGACTTCCACGGCCGGTGTATCCATCGGCTGGCGGTTGATGCGATCGGCCACGGGCCGCAGCAGCGTGTTAGCGGCCAGGACGAACAGTGCGCCGATCCCCGCTTCGAGAATCAGGTCCGCTCCCGCACAGGCGCCCACCGCCGCCGAGCCCCAGAGCGTGGCCGCGGTGTTGAGCCCGCGCACGTTGCCTTCCTCGCGCATGATCACGCCCGCGCCCAGAAAGCCGATGCCCGATACCACGTATGCCACCACGCGTACCGCGCCCTCATGGCCGGCGATGTGATTGGCAAGATCGACGAAGATCGCGGCGCCCAGCGCCACCAGCACGTTGGTACGCAGGCCGGCCGTGCGCTGGCGGTACTGGCGCTCGTAGCCGATCATCCCGCCCAGGACGAAGGCGGCGGCCAGGCTGATGGCGGTGTCGAGCAGCGATTGGGGATTGATGTTCTGCAGGGCTTCCAGGGACATGTTCGAGGGCGCATCCGTGCGGGCAGAGACTGGCGCGATTGTGGCACAGGCACTGCGCTCCCTGACACCCGTGGGGGTTTCATGTTCCTGTCATGAAGCTGGATCTCCGGGCCAGACGCCGGTGCGCAGCGCCTGCGGCGATTCGCCGCCGGGCATGAAATCCCAGCGCAGCGGCAGCGCCCGATCGCGGCGCACGATCTGCCGGGGGAAAAAGCGCCACAGCCGCTCCGCACCCTCGACAGTGCTGATCTCGGGCGAATCGGTGATGACCTCGGCGCGGCCCGTCATCTGCAGCAGGTCGCCGGTCGGATAGCTGACGAACACCAGTCCCGCCACCGGATTCACCAGCATGTTGCCAAGCGTATTGAAGAACGTATTGCCGGCGAAGTCCGGAATCGTCAGGCTGCCGTCGGCATCCACGCGCACGAATCCGGGTCGGCCGCCACGATGGGAGACATCCACCTGGCGTCCTCCCGGCAGATCCACATAAGTCGCGACGAAGAACGAATCGGCATGGCGGATCAACGTCCGCGCCCTAGCATCGAGCGCGGTCAGGATCTGGGGCGCGACGGTGCCCGGCGTCGCGGGGTCGCGCGTGACCACGAACTCGCGCTTCTGAATGTACTGCGGGCAGTTGCCGAAGCTTTGTCCCACCGTCACGCCAAAGCCGCGCGCGTCATCGCGGCGCACGGTGCCGTTCAGCCGGTTGCGGCGGCGGGTCATTGGGTCAAGGCCGAGCAGTGCGATGGCGTTGCCGTCTTCCATACCACTGTCGGCGGGATCATCGGCATCGCGCGGGCTCGCGACTTCCAGCAGATACGGATTGGGCGATTGGAGGAAGCCTGGCTGTCCCGCGCGCAGGGTGGCCCAGACCTGGCCGTCCGGGGCTACCGCGCCGATGACGATGGAGGGCAGCATCGCGAAGAACTCGCGATGCTGGTCGGGCATGTAATCACGCACCACGCGCGGACCCACTTCGGCCAGACGCTCTTCCACGCCGGCGCGCGATTGCAGGATGCGCTCGCCGGTATGCCAGGGCGTGCCGGGCAGCAGCTCTGCATGGGGGGCAGGTTGACGGTTCATGGCGCGCTCCAGGTGGCGACTTCTCAGGCAGGCGATTTCAGGCTGGCGGATTCAGGCTTCGAGTCCGACCGGGCTTTTCACAATCGGGACGAAGCCCGGCAGCGCCTCCACGCGTGCCAGCCATTGGCGCACGTTGCCGTAGTCCCGCAGATCGACAAAGCCCTCCGGCGCCCGCGCGGTATAGCTGTAGAGCGCCACGTCTGCAATCGTTGGCTGATCGGCGGCGATCCATGGGCGGTCGGCCAGCGTATCGTCCATGCGCTTGAGCACGACGTGGGCCCGCGCGACCGCATCATCCAGATCGTACGGCGCGTTGAACAGCGTGGCGATGCGCGCGCGGGCCGGTCCGAAGGCGATGTCGCCAGCGGCGACCGACAGCCAGCGTTGCACAGCCGCTGCCGTCGTCGGTGCTTCGGGCAGCCAGTCGGTGCGGCCTAGCTTCTTGCTCAGGTAGACCAGGATCGCGTTCGAATCGGGCACGACCGTCTCGCCATCGACCAGCACCGGGATCTGGCCGAACGGATTCAGCTTCAGGAACTCGGGCGATTTGTGCGCGCCGGTCATCAGGTCCACTTCGATCAGTTCTGCCGGCTGGCCGAGCAGGGACAGGAACAGCTGTGCGCGGTGGGCGTGGCCGGAAAGCGGGTGCACATAGAGTTTCATGGTCGGGACGTCCTTGGATGCGATGGTTCAGCGCCACGGCAAACGCCGGGCTCGCATCAAATATAGGGGCGTCCCATGCCACGAAAAATGGCCGGGGGAAGAAGTGACTCTTGCGGATTCGAGAAGAATCCGCGGAGAACCTGACGGTGGGGCGTCTTACGGATTCAGCGACGCCGTGCCGCGCAGCGTATCGACAGCCAGATCGATGAAGGCGCGCACCTTGTGCATGGCGTGGCGGCCTTCGCGATGGATCACGTGGATCGGCAGCGGCGGTTGCTCGAACTTGTCGAGCACGATGCGCAGCTTGCCGTCGCGGACTTCGTCGGCGATCTGGTAAGAGAGCACCGCCGCCAGCCCGAAGCCCGCAACCGCCGCACCAATGGCCGAGTCGTTGGTCGAGGTGGCCAGGCGCGGCGTCAGGCGCGTCGGCGCGCTCTCCCCATCGCGCATGAAGCGCCATTCGGGCAGGGTGGAGATACCCGTGGTCTGGATGACGGTGTGGCGGGCCAGATCGTCGGGCGTGGCTGGCGTGCCGACGCGGGCCAGATAGTCAGGCGCGGCGCAGACCACGCGGCGTACCCGACCGACAGGGATGGCCTGCAACGACGAACTGGGCAGTGGGCCGATGCGGACCCCGACGTCGATGCCTTCCTCGACGAAATTGACGTTGCGGTCGATCAACAGGCATTCGGCATCGACTTCCGGATAGCGTCGCAGATACTCGACCACGATCGGCGTGACGAATCGACGGCCGAACAGGACCGAAGCCGTGATCGACAGCTTGCCGCGCGGCGCGGCATGGGCGCCCGTGGTGGCAAGCTCGGCTTCCTCGATCTCGGCCAGGATGCGGCGGCAGTTTTCGTAGTAGGTGGCGCCGGTTGCCGTCGGGCGCACCAGTCGCGTGGTGCGCGTGAGCAGGCGCACGCCCAGGTGTGTCTCCAGCTCGGTGATGACGCGGCTGACCACCGAGAGCGACACGTCGAGCTTCCGGGCGGCGGGCGTGAAGCCGCCCACATCCACCACGGTCACGAACGTTTTCATGGCCTGCAGGCGATCCACCGTCGTTCTCCGTCAGGCGGTGGGGCCGTTGCTGCCGATATCGCCGTTCTCGTCGATACCGTGCGCGTGCAGGTCCCAGCAGGCGATAAACAGCGCGGCGATCAGCGGCCCGATGACGAAGCCGTTGAGCCCGAACAGCGCCATGCCGCCGAGCGTGGAGATCAGCACCACGTAGTCCGGCATCTGGGTGTCCTTGCCGACCAGGATCGGGCGCAGCACGTTGTCGACCATGCCGATCACCAGCACGCCGAACCCAATCAGTACCAGGCCCGTGACCGTCGAGCCGGTCAGCAGGAAGTAGACCGCGACGGGCGCCCAGATCAGGCCTGCGCCCACGGCGGGCAGCAGCGACAGGAACGCCATGATCACGCCCCAGAGCAGCGCGCCCTGGATACCAAGGACCGCGAAGATGCCGCCGCCGAGTGTCCCCTGCACGAGTGCCACGGCCACGTTGCCCTTCACGGTGGCGCGTACCACGGTGGTGAACTTCTGGATCAGGTGCTGCTTGTACAAATCGCTGAGCGGCACGGCCGTGCGGATCTTGCGGGACAGCCGCGGGCCGTCGCGCAGCAGGAAGAACAGCAGGTACAGCATGATGCCGAAGCTGATCACGAACTGGGCCGTATTCTGTCCGATGCTCAGTGCCCGCGTGGCCACGAACTGGCTGGCCTGCAGCGCGCTGGCGCTCAGCTTTTCCTGCAAGTCCGCGATGCTGGTCAGATCCACCTTCGCCAGCAGCGTGCGCACGTAGGGCGGCAGGGCGTCCACAGCACGCTGAAAGTACACGCCGAAATTCAGTTGGCCCGAGCGGATGCTGTCGTAGAGGCTGGCGCCCTGGTTGATCAGCGAGGCGGTGATGATCGTCAGCGGCAGGATGACCAGCACCAGCACCAGCAGCAGTGTGAGCAGCGCGGCCACGTTGTTGCGCCCACGCAGCCCGGCCGTCAGGCGCCGTTGCAGCGGGGCGAAGATGATGGCGAGGACGGCGCCCCAGAAAACGGCGCCATAGAAGGGCAGCAGAATCCAGAAGAACGCGATGGAGACCGCCGCGAGCAACAACAGGAACGTCTTGTGATACAGACCGGGTGAATCGGCCATGGTGGAATCCTTAAGCGCAAGCCAGCAGCCATTCTACGATGCCGTGAGGTCGCCACCTGTGACATGTGCCCAGGTGTGGCCGCACGGCCGTGAATGGCCCTATTTGCGCTGTCCGGGCTCCGCTACCGACCGGGCGGCCGCCAGATTGGCGGCGATCCGGCCGGCGGTCTGCGAATCCGGGGGCAGCAGCCGGTACAGGTGCTCCCAGTAGGCGATCGCGCCAGCCTTGTCGCCGCGTTCGGCGGCGGCGCTGG
>NZ_ANKP01000064.1:0-25600 GCF_000319775.1 Cupriavidus sp. HMR-1 | reverse complement strand
ATCACGAAAGCTGCTTATGCACAGACGTGTACTGACGCCCGAACGTCAGCCTGCCATAGGTATTCTGCAACCCGACGAAGGCTTGGCGGCCGAACATCAGCCCGCCGCCAAGCTGGCCATTGTCGGTGTTGAACTGGTTCTCCAGGACGAACAGACTCTTGAAGCCACCGCCCAGGTCCTCCACCCCGCGCAGCCCAAACCGCGACTGTGCGATGCCGGAAGAATTCATCTGGAAGGTCGAACCACTACCCGGCGCGAGCACGCCACCAGAGGTGTTCTGCATCCGGTTCACGTACTGCAGACTCGTTGTCACCACGCCATACAACGTCACCGATGACTGTGCGTGCGCGAACGGGGCCATCGTTGCGGTGGCAAGCGTGGCAACCATCATCTTCTTCATAAGGTCTCTCCTCCTCTATTGTGGTTCTGGCTGTGCGTTGCTCGTGTCGTGCGGTTCGCAGACGAGCCTCGGCTCTTGCGGCCGATAGCTTGCGGACGAGCGATGCCCTCCGCCTACGGATCGTCGGCGGATGGACACGTGTATCGATGGGAATGTGATGCGCTATTGCTGGACGATGGTCCTTGCCACCGACTCCTCCGCGCGAACGGCGTCATTCAGTTCCGCGCGGAACTGGTCCGGGGAGCTACTGACGTCCGTCACCGACCCCAGGTTCTCCTGGATCGACTGAAATCCGGGGTCATGTGCCGCAGCCTGTATCGCAGCGAACAGTTTCCGTGTAATGGCCGGCGACGTGCCCGCGGGCAGCGCGAAGCCCCCCCACGAGGAGAAGCCATAGCGCGGCACACCAGCTTCGACGAAGGTCGGCGTACCGGCGAGTTGCGGCACTCGGGCGGGCGTGGTCACGGCGAGTGCCTTCAGGCTACCGGCCTTGATCTGCGGCAGCGCCGAGGAAAGCACCATGATGGAGAAGTCGATCTGCCCGCTACGCATCGCATTGATCGACTCCACGGCCCCCTTGTAAGGGACATGCAGGAACTCCAGCCCCGACACGCTCCGCTTCATGTACTCGACTGCCATGTGCGCAGGCGATCCGACACCGGCCGAGCCGTAACTCAGTGACCCAGGGTGTGCCTTGGCGGCACCGATCAGCTCCTGCAGGGTGTGGTACTTCGAGTTAGAGGGCACTACCGCAACAAATGCCGAGGTATTGACCTTGGCCACCGGCTGCAAAGCCTTGGACAGGTCAATCTTGTGGGTCATGGCCTCGACGGTCACCAGACCCGACGTGATGTAAGCAACCGTGTAGCCATCGGGCGCGGCCGCGGCCGCAACCTGAGTGCCGAGCAAGGCGGAAGCTCCGGGCTTGTTATCGACGATTACCGGAACGCCCAGGTGCCTGCCCATGATCTCGGCAAGCTTGCGGACCGAGATGTCCGGACCGCCTCCGGCCGGGTACGGAACGATGATGCGAATGGCCTTGCTCGGCCAGTTTTCAGTTGCCCGTGCGCCAAACGGCAGCGTCAGCGCGGACAGGGCCAGCGCGAACATCACGCGGCGGCGGTGCGTCATAGGCATGTTGGTCTCCATTCTTGTTTTGGGCTTGCAGCGCGGAAGCATGGCTCGCTAGTCGATCTGTGCGAGGCGTTCGGGACGGTTCGCCAGACTGTCTACCGCCTGCTGTCCTGGTGTGAGCCGAACGAAGCGGATGCTTCCCGCATAGGGGAATGCACCGCGCGTGCCATAGCGGTCACTGACTTTCAGCCGACGATCGCAGCCCACGTCCAGGCCCTCACCCGTGAGTCTCACGATGGTTGGCGACATATCCAGATCACCGACCGGTGCACCGTCCAGGCTGATGACGCCGACACCTCGCCGCCCGCCCGTGGCCCGATGCGCCAGGGCCAGCACGTGGTCACCGGCGGACAGTCGCTGCCCGGCAAGTTCGGCCTGTCGTTGACCACCGTTGTAAACGATGTGAAGTTGGCCCTGCTGCACGAAGATGGTCAAACCGCCAAAGGAGTTCCCGAACGCAAGCAGCACCCCCTCCTGCCCGCTCTCATACGAGAAATTGCATTCGAGATCGTAGTCCCGGTCCGCAATCAGCGGCGACACGATAGCGGTCGGCACCGTCGATGTCCCGGAATAGAACGTCCTGGCACTCGCGTTTGCCTTCTCCAGGAACGGTGGCACAGAGAGCGCCCGACGGTTGTCCCGGTTGTCGAGCGGGTAGATGTAGTTGGCCTCGGCATCCGCTTCGAACTCCGCGATCAGCGCCGCCAGCAGTTCAGGATGCTCCTTGGCAACGTCTTCGCACTCGGTCGGATCGGCGGCAAGGTCGAACAGCATCCAGTTGTCCAGTTCGATGGCCGCACCTGGAGGCTGCAACGAAACAATCTTCCATTGCCCCCGGATATAGCCCCGATTGCCCTCCAGTTCATAGTGCTGGCGATCCCGCGCGGCGGGGTGTCCGGCCTCCGCCAGCATCTTGCGGAACGATCTCCCATTCATGCCGCCGGTGGGCAGACTGTTGAAGACCTCCGGGTAGCGGACGCCGGCCAGTTCGAGCAACGTCGGCAAGGTGTCGGTCACGTGAATCCATTGCCGGCGGATGGCGCCTGCGTCCGCAATGCCCCGTGGCCAGTGCATGACATATGGCACACGGATGCCGCCATTCATCGGTGTGCGCTTGTAAAAGCGAAATGGCGTGTTCGACGCGTTGCCCCAACCGACCGGATAGGCCGCGTATGAATGCGCGCCACCGAGCTTGCCGTCTTGCATCATCGACTCTGCCAGCCCCTTAGGCTCGGCTCCCGAGACGCGCTTCTCGAAGATATTTGCCGCGCCTTGCGGCCCTCCGATTGACGAAGCGCCGTTGTCCGAGGTGATGATGAAGATGGTGTTATCGAGCATGCCCGCATCGCGCAGGAAGTCCGCCAGCCGCCCGACGTTCTGGTCGATGTTGTCAACCATCGCGGCATAAACTTCCATGTAGTGGGCATAGAGCCGGCGTGTGTCGGCATCCAGCGTCTCCCAGGCGGGGATGTTGGGGCTTCGCTCGGATAGCTGCCAGTCTGCCGGGATCAGCCCGTCGGCGACCTGGCGCGCATGGCGTTCCTTCCGGGTCTGGTCCCAGCCCTGGTGATAGGCTCCCGCATAGCGTTGGATGTCCTCCGGCTTGGCCTGCAAGGGCACATGCGGGGCGTTGTGGGCAAGGTACAGGAAGAACGGCTTGTCCGGACTGGCACCCTGATGGTCCTTGAGCCAGTGGATTGCCTTGTCGGTCCAATCGTCGCTGCAGTAGTAACCCTCCGGATACTCTTCAACGTCGATGAAGCTATTGCCCTCGATCAGTTGCCCGGGAGCGAAATAGTTAGTCTCCGCCGCGAGGAAGCCATAGAAGCGATCGAAACCCCGCTGCAGCGGCCACGCATCGCGCGATCCCGACGGTGTCACGTTGTAGTCAGCGGTGTTGTGCCATTTGCCTACCGCATAGGTAGAGAAGCCGCGTTCCCGCAGCAACTCGGCCATGGTGGGCGCCTCCTTCGCAATCTCGCCGGCCTGATAGCCCGGATACCCGGGATTGTTGTGCGTCAGCCAGCCGCATCCCACCGCATGCGGGTTCTTGCCTGTCATCAGGGCCGCCCGCGCCGGCGTGCACATCGGCACCGTCGTGTAGTTGACGAAACGCAGCCCCGCCTGTGCGAGCCCGTCGATGTTGGGCGTCCGAATCTCGCTTCCATAGCAACCGAAATCCGAGAACCCAAGATCGTCGAGCAGCACCACCACGACGTTGGGCGTGCCCGGCAGCGCCTCACGCCGGGCTGGCCACCACGGCTCGGAGTCCTTCAGCGTCTTGCCGATCCGGCCCTTGAAAGTTTGTCCCTGCATGGTCGTGCCCATTGATTGCTCGCCATGCGAGCGCGATTGATTGGTAGTCATCTCACGTACTCCGTCGACGCCCTGAGTCAGGTCGTCTTGCCAAGGATGAGGTCTGCAGCCTTCTCTCCAATCATGATGGAGGCGGCGTTGGTGTTCGACGAGGGCATGGTCGGCATGATCGAGGAATCCACCACGCGCAGATTGGCGACACCGTGAACCTTCAGGTCGGCGCCCACCACTGCCATGGGATCGTTGCCCATCTTGCATGTCCCGATCGGATGCCATGAGGTCTGCCCCGCCTTCCTGATGTAGGCCAGCAGTTCGTCGTCCGAGCGAATATCCGCACCGGGGCGCGTTTCGCGCTTGATGTAGCAAGCGAGCGCCGGCTGGCTGGCAATGCGCCGGGCCAGGCGAATGCCTTCAAGCATCACCGCCTTGTCGCTCTCCGCCGAGAAGTACGCGGGATCGATATGCGGCGCCGCGTGCGGGTCCACGCTGGCGATATGGAGACTGCCCCGGGATGCCGGCCGCAACTGGAAGAAGCCGATAGAGAAACCCGGATGCGCGTCCAGACCAAACCCCTTCGTGCGGGCATAGCGATCCATGCCACTCAGGTGGTGAAGCTGCACCTTGACCTGGGCACGCGTCTGCGCCGGTGCGGTCCGTGCCAGCGCGTGTACGGTGGCCGACGGTGTCGCCATCATGCCCTTGCGTGTAACCATGTAACGCGCGCCCATCCATAGCTGCCGGAGTGGGCTCGAAAGCGTATCGTTCAGCGTGATGCGCTTCGTGCATTCGTACGTGATCCGGCATTGCAGATGATCCGACAGATTTTCGCCGACGCCGGGCAGGTGATGCCGCGGTTGGATGCCATGCTCGCGCAGCAATTCCGCATTGCCGATCCCGGACAATTCGAGGATCTGCGGTGACTTGATCGGCCCGGCACTGAGGATGACCTCGCGGCTGGCATACGCCTTCCGGGTAACACCAGCCTGGACATACTCGACGCCGACAGCCTTCTTGCCATCGAAGAGAATGCGTGTCACCGTCGCCTCGACCTGCAGGTCGATCTTCGCATTCACCCGTCCATGCAGGTAGCCGATTGCGGTACTGCAACGTTGCCCATTGCGCGTGGAGAGTTGCAGATAGGAAACCCCCTCGTACTGCTCGCCGTTGTAGTCGGCATTTCGGGGGATGCCGCCGGCCTCGCACGCGTCGATGAAGCCCTCCGAAAGCTCATGACCCAGATGCGCCAGCGACGTCACGCCGATGGGTCCGCTACGCCCGCGATATGCGTCCGATCCAACCACGGTGGATTCCAGTCGCTTGAAATACGGCAGCAGTTCCGCGTGGCTCCATCCCGGATTGCCGAGCGCCGCCCAATGGTCGAACTCGGCAGGCTCCCCGCGGACGTAGATCATGCCGTTGACCGAACTCGAGCCGCCAGGCATGCGTCCGCGCGGCCAATAGATTTCCTGACCCTCCAGATGGCGTTGGCCCGCCGTTTTGAATGGCCATACGTAGCGCGGATTCAACAGTAACTTGGCGATACCGATGGGGACGCGCACCCAGAAGTCGCGCTCCCGGCTAGCACCCGCTTCGAGTAGCAGCACCTTGCCGGAGCCGCGCTCCGCGAGCCGGGTCGCAAGCGTCGCGCCTGAGGAACCGGCCCCGACGACGATGAAATCGAAGTTGCTCATCGCCTAGCGCTCCTGCAACCACGCCGCCAGCGCCACGGCTTCGGCACCCATTCTCGAGAACTGCCGGTCCGGCATCTCCGCCTGTGGATTCTCCGCGTCAAATCGTGGCGGCTCCTGCTCCACGCAGAGTTCATAGAATGCCGGCCCTTCCACGTCATGCATTTGGGCCACTACGTCCAGCAGGACAGCAACGCTATCGACGCGTACAACATGGCGATAGCCCGCCGCACGCGCCATGCCACAAAAATCCATGGTGTCTTCGCACGCAAGCTTCAGGTTCACACCGCCCGTGAACTGGCTGCCGTTGTGCACGACGAAGTGGGCAAACCGGCGCGGCTGCTGTCCTGCCACGGTCGCCAGGCTGCCAAGCTGCATCAGCAGACTCGCATCTCCATCCACCACGATCACCATGCGCTCGGGCTTCGCGAGGGCCAGGCCAAGGCCGAGACCAGACGCACCGCCCATCAACGGCACGGAGTTGATTCGCCCCGCGTTGACGCCCAGGGCATCGAACATATACATCGACCCCATGGTCGTCACCAGAACCGCGCCATCGCGCGCCGCTTCAATTGCTTTGCAAGCTTCGAGAATTCGCATGACAGGTCTCAGTTCCATCCAATGGGTGCACCCACGATCAAGGCCGCAGCACCGCGCTGGCTATGCGCCTGTTCGTATGCGGTTTGCACGCACGCCAGGTCTTCCGGTCGTTCGAGTCGCCAGTGCGGCACGGCCAGCGCGTCGAGCACCGGCTCCAGCAGCCGCACCATGTTGCGACGCGATTCCGCCGGGTTGGCGCCAAAGTTGGAGAACTCGCGGCCGAACTGGCCAACAAGGAAAACGGTGGGAATGCGTGCGTCGAGGGCTACCGCGCGAATGGTGTTGACGCAGGCATAGAGTCCCTGGTTCTGGACGGCGATGACCGGGCGTTTGCCACCGATGGTCAGTCCGGCGGCCGTGGTGACGGCCTGGTCCTCGTTGGCACAGATGACTTCCCGAATGCCATCGACTCCCGCACCGATACGGGCATGGAGCGCCCACTGAATCCAATCCGGCACGGTGACGAAGTGGTCGACGCCACTGCGTTCCAGCGCCGCAATAAACGCGGTAGCTGCAATGCTATGATTTTGTGTACTCACCTTTGCCTCGCTCTGTCGTTGTGATGCCCATTCTGGGTATGACGCGGCGCAGCAATCTGTCACGTTGACGACACAAAACCCATCCACCACATATCGGGCACTTGCCGAAGCTGTTTTGCGTCGTTCCGCGGTATTGGAGAGATGCTCAGCGCAGACCCTCGAGCGTTTTCTGGCAGCCGGCAGAATCGAGGTATGCCCTGATGGAGCGATGCTGACCACGCGCGGCAAGCCGATGGAGTCACTGATCGTCGTCTTGCGCGGCAGCCTGGAAGTTGGCGTGCAGACAAGCACAGGCAAGCGCTACGTAGTCCGCTTCATGGAACCGGGGCAGATACAAGGCGTGATCCCGATCCTGGATGGCAAGCACTCCATTCACGACACGCGGGCCCACGGCGAGAGCATTGTCCTGCTGGTACCAAAGAACACGTTCGCCGAGGCGTTGGCAAATGACACGGGCCTGGGACAATCGCTGCTGCAATTGTTCTGTGCCCGCTCCCGCTCACTCTATGACGGCGTGGCCGCGCATGCGCTCTCGCCCGCAAAGGCCCGGCTTGCACGCGCCTTGCTCTCGCTACTGCCGGCCTACGGCCTGCCGCGCGGCAACACCGTCGCGCTATCCATCAAGCTCTCGCAAGATGAACTCGCTACCCTGGTCGGCGTGTCGCGACAGCGCCTCAACAAGGAGTTGAAGGAGTTCGAGAACGACAGCATTGTCTCGATCGCCTACTCGCAAATCGAGATCCTGGATCGTGATGCGCTGGTATCCATCGCATCGATGGATATGTGATGTGGGGGCTCGGCTATTTCGATACCGTGTGATGCCGAAGAATGGCGTCGGGCTATCGTGTCGGCATCCGCCACGTAGATAAAGAATTGCAAATCCTCTCCCGACATTCGCCGCTAGAGGAGTTCTCACCCCGCTCGCGTTACCTCCCGAGTCGAGTGTCACCATGCAATGTGCCCGGCCCCGTGATCACTCTCAATGCCAGGCGGTCCCCACCTGAACATATATGGCGTTCTGATCCTTGCTGTGCGCGACATCGAGACCCATAGCAAGTCCGAGTCTTCTGGCTATCAGGTATCGGAATCCCATCCCTACGCTGACCACGTTTTCTGCGTCCGAGAAAGATTGCCGGCCGTAAGCCTTGCCGAGTCCCGAAAATCCAAGGACAGACCATCGCGGCTGGATATCCCAACGCAATTCGACCTCCGTGGCAATGGCGTTGCGGTCCTGGTAACGCGCCTTCTTTACGCCACGAAGGTCAATATAGGGCTGGACAAAGAACGGTACGTCTCCTGTCGAGAAACGCGTGTCCGCTCTGAGTCCCAGGACGAATGCCTTACCAAGAGGTAGCCAAGTGTAGCCGCGCGCCGCATACATGTTGTAATTCTGTGTGCTGCCTATACCGTCGCGAGCGAATTGGGTTTCGATTTCGGCAAAGCTGCCGCGGTTAGGAAAGAAAATGTTGTCCCGAGAATCGTAGTCGATCACAAGGCTCGCCGCGCTGATACGCTGGTCCCGACCTTGACCGGTCACATCAGACGGGTTCTGTCCGAACTTGAAGGTCGCGTTGGCATCGAAGAAGATATAGCGTGGCCCAGCGAACCATCGGCTGTTTCCAATGCGGACCAGTAGCTGCTGGAAGAGTCCGATCCCATCCAGTTCATACGCACGCGCCTGATTTGCCACGCCGAAGTAATCCAGATTCGCATCGACTTTGGCGACACCACCAAGATAGCGGTATCTGTCGTTATCCCAGCTATGGAAGTGTGCGACCGCGCCTGCCCACGTACCGTTATCGGTGTAAGCACCCCCGAGCACCGTGATGTTCGGCGGCGCCCGCTCCTGCCCAAGCTCTTTCGCTCGTGTCTCGCTTTCCGCGAGGGACTCGGAGAAGAACAGGAGCCCGATACCGACACCGAATCCGACCGCCGGCTCGGTAATCACAAACGGGACGGGCAACGCACCCTTGTGTTCGAGTAGATAGTTGCTGAGATCAAACGCCCCGTCTTCCGGGTCGCGAAAGCTCGGCGAGCCCGATTGTGCACTCGCACAGATCGGGAGGAACGAGAGCAGCAAGGACATGGCTGCCAGCAGTAAGGAACTCCGCCTGAAAGCGACATCTCTCATACGCCCACCCAGATCCGTAGTTCGCTTCAATTCCCGCGTGTCTGCAACATGGAAATCCGATCGATTCCTTTCGTCTATTGGACCAAGGACCATTGCTGGCCGCGTGTGTGCCACCTACATGTTGCGGCCATGCCTCGCGCCTGACTGGAGGGCCCGTGATGAAGGACAGGCTCTATCGCCCCAGGTCCCGCTCAAGTGCTGAAGCAGCCATCGACAAGGCGTAGCCTGTCGGGGCGATGCCGCGCCCGAGAAATACGGCAGAAGTACGGCCGGCGCTAGCGTGACATCATCAGAACGCTTCGTTGATCTGAAAATAGACGCCCTTCGTGTTGCGGCCAACGCCGGCATCAAAGCGAACGTTCACGCGCGGCTTGAATTCGAAACGGTATCCGACACCAGCATTCGGCAACCAGTGCGCGGAAGTGAGCGCGCCCGGATTGGGAGCCACTGCCCCCGTACCGACCCAGAACACCATGCCCTGCCGCCCGACGATGTGCCATCTGTACTCCGCCTGGACGCCTGCCATGACCTTGTCCCGGAATTGGCCAAGAAAGTAGCCGCGCATGCGCTTGTTGTTACCGAGCGTTGCCATCATGTCCCACGGCACATCCCCAAAATTGAAGTTCCCGTAGAGATCGAACGCCAGCACATCGCGCTCGCGCATCCGGAAATACTTGTTGGCGGTGATCTCGAGATTCTCCATGTCAGTATCGCTGCCCAGTGCACGCCGATACACCGTGGCATTGGCCAGCAACGACTCGCCACGGTAGGGATTCGGGATGAAGTCGCGCGTGTCATAGGAGAAATGCGCGCTGATCCCGGAACTCAGCACGCGCGGACCGTGTGGATCCGTCGCCAGCGCGCTTTCCGCGCCACGCTCGAGTTTGGTGGCGTTGTCATACTGCAGGCTATATCCAGCCCCCATATAGACGTTCGGCGCGACCCGGAACAGGATCTTTGGCTGTAGCGCCACGGTTTGGCGCGTATAGGATTCCTTGTTGGCGCTGTCGATGGCGTTGTTGTAGCCGATACCCCAATATGCCGTCGGCATGTTGATGAGGTCCGCTTCGATTGTGACGCGGTAGCTATCGTCCGCGAAGAACGTATTGTTCTCGACCGATATGCCGTAAGCCCCCTTGACAGTGCCGAAGCCGCGGATCGAGAGCGTGGAAAGCTGCGTCTCCGCCTCCGCACTCTTGGGCTTGTAGAGTCCGATCGCTGCCGCGCCGATTCCGAACCCCATCTCCGGGTTATAGAACGGCCCGGGCAGAACGCCCCAGTCGATGCCCTTGCTGACGTCCACCTCCTTGGACGCGCCGAGCTTGTTGAGAAGCCTGTCAATCCACCCTTGCTTCTCACTGTCGTCTGCTTGATTGACCTCGGCCGAGATGGCCGTAGCGCACCACAGGCCGATCACGAGTATGCAGGTGGTCTGTGGATGCGCGCGCATGAAGTCTTTCTAGAATCGGAAGAAGCCGGTCGCAATAATATTGTTCCGGTTGTATCCGTAACCGAACTCCATGATGAACCCCAGACTGCGGTTGACTGCCCAGCTCACGCCTGCCGATCCACTCCAGGCCCCGACCACACTCTGATTGATTTCGTAATTCAGCCGCGCTGTCTGGCCGCCAGCATCTTGGATCGGGACGTCAAAATGGCCAGTGATCTTGGCATGAGTCCTGAAATACGTCACACCGACAAATGGCGTCAATAGGCCCAGACCTGGGCCAAGGCGAAAATTCCAGCCGATGCGCGGGCCGATGTTGATGGACTGCACAGGCGTCTCTGACATCGTAATGTCCGAAACGGTATAGGTTACGGGCAAGGAGAAAAAAAGCTGCTTGTACGTGCCAACCAGCGTAAAGCCACCACCGAAGGTGTGGCCGCTATAGTTCGCGAATTGCGTGGGCAGCTTGATGGGGTTGGAACACTCTGGACGAGGCCGACTGCCACCGCAGCCGATATTGATGCCGAAGAACTGCTGCAAGTCCGTCTTGGACGAGAACGAAATGTCGATCGCCCCATTCCCCTCGATGGTGCCGAGCATCCCATAGACGTTCAAGAACGGAAATATCCACGCCCCGAGCTGGAACTGGTTTGAGACGTTGTGAAGTTTGGATTGCTGAAACTGGACGAAATCCGCTGCGCGTAGAGGATTGCTCGCTGCGGAAACCGCGAGGTCGCTAAGCTGATACCGCTGGTATCCGTTGTAATAGGAATAGCCAATGTTGTATGGATTCGGAAGGTTGTAGCCTTTATCGATCACGCGCTGCGCAAAAAACGGTAGTGCTCTGTCCCACTCCTTCGGTGCCTCGGGCGCGGGCTCCGCAGTGCCTACCGGCCCGACAACGCCCCGATAGGGTCCAGATTCCGTGTCGGGGCTGGCCGTAGTCGCTCCGGCACCGCCATCGCTGCCTGCAGTCCAGGCGTGCGCCGCGAATGCACTGACGGCAAAAGCCAGGAAGACAAGGTAGCGAGGGAGCGCTCCGCGCAATACTGATCTGCCCATGTGACATTCCCGTCCGGTGGCCAACTCCGCGTTGCCTCTGCGTCCCCCGTGTGGGGTTCGATCGTGTAGCCCTTTGGAGCGGCCGAGCCGTTTGAGGCAGTGCTGGCGCTCATCCTGGTCTTCAGATGAACGTTGCACGCAGCACAAGACGTCGGGTGAATGGCGTCTGAAAGAACGACAGAACACGAAACCCGACGTCCTGGCACCAGTAGCGCGAGTGGTCTCTGTCAGCGGTTGAAGTCCAGCACGATGCGACCTTCGATCTGGCCGGCCTTCATGCGGTCGAAAATACTATTGATCGAGTCCAGTTTCTCCGTGGATACCGTGGCTTTCACCATACCGCTCGAGGCGAATTCGAGTGCTTCCTGCAGATCGCTACGCGTGCCGACAATGGAGCCACGGATAGTGATGGCCTTGAGCACCACGTCAAAGATCGGGGTGGGGAAGTCTCCCGGAGGCAGGCCGTTCAGCGAGATCGTGCCACCGCGCCGCACCATGCCGATGGCCTGCGAGAACGCCTGCGGCGAGACTGCGGTGACCAATACGCCGTGCGCACCGCCAATTTCCTTCTGCAAGAAGGCAGCAGGATCGGTAGTGCGAGCATTGATGGCAACTTCGGCACCGAGCTTGCGCGCGAATGCGAGCTTCGCGTCGTCGATGTCGACGGCGGCCACACGCAGGCCCATTGCCTTCGCATACTGTACGGCCACGTGGCCCAGACCGCCGATTCCAGAGATCACCACCCACTGCCCTGGTCGTGTGTCGGTTACCTTGAGACCCTTGTAGACCGTCACCCCAGCGCACAGGATCGGCGCGATTTCGATGAAGTCGACATTCTTCGGCAGCAGACCGACATAGTTCGGATCGGCCACCACGAACTCGCCGTAGCCACCGTTGACGGAGTAGCCGGTGTTCTGCTGCTTCTCGCACAGCGTTTCCCAGCCCTGGAGGCAGTGCTCGCAGTAACCGCAGGCGCTGTAGAGCCACGGCACGCCGACGCGATCCCCTTCCTTCACGCGTTTGACATTGGCACCAACTGCCGACACGAATCCCACGCCTTCATGGCCGGGAATGAATGGCAGCGACGGCTTGACCGGCCAGTCGCCCTGCGCCGCGTGCAGATCGGTGTGGCAGACGCCGGACGCTTCGATCTTGACCTGGATCTGGCCAGGGCCAGGCTGCGGCACGGGCACTTCGTCGATCGTCAGAGGTGCGCCGAACGCGCGCACGACTGCGGCTTTCATCATGGCTGGCATATGTGGCTCCTTCTACAGGTGGCGCGTCGTCGACAGCGGGAAACATGCCATAGGCACGCGGCGTCCGACGCCAGAGTCATGATATGAATCAGGATCCGGATGGTCCAGAACTGAACACGGACTGTGGATCGAGACCGTGGCCCCGGACTACCAGAACCCCAGAATCTTCCACCAGATACCGCCTACCACGGCGAAGATGACAAGTTCAAAGACACACATCACCGCGCCGACCCGCCACCATTGCCCCATCGTCACATACCCGCTGCCGAATATGATCGGCGATGTGCCGGTGGCGTAGTGGGTCAGCGTCATCATGATCGCCGAGCCGGCGGCCATCATCAGCATGAAAGGTGCGATGTAAGCCGACGGAATCAACTGCGCGCCCACTGTCAGAAAGGCCAGCATCATCGCGCTGATATGGGCAGTGGTACTTGCGAATAGGTAATGAGAAAACACGAACGCCAGCACCAATATGGCGGCAATCGAGAGCCAACCCATTCCACTGGCAGCAATGGCATCGCGCATATCGGCCGAGAACCATGCGATCACGCCAAGCTTGTTGAGCTGCTCCGCAAGCATTACCAGAGCGCCGAACCAGATCAGGGTGTCCCAGGCGCTCTTCTCCGATAACACATCGTCCCAGTCGATCGTGCCGGTAATGATCAACGCGAACAGGCCGAGAAAGGCGACCACCGTCGGGTCGAGCGTGAACGTCGGCCCCCAGATCATTGCCGGCACGTTGGCCCACAGAATCAGCATCATGGCGAAGACACCAATCATGACGCGCTCTTTGCCACCCAGGGGGCCCATGCGAGCCAGCTCGCCCCTGGCGTATTCGATCGCGTTGGGGGTCGCCTTCAGTTCGGGCGGACAGAGCACGAGAATGACAAGCGGCATCAGAAGCAGGCAGACCAGGCCGGGCAGCAGCATGCACAGCGCCCAGGTGGTCCAGCTCAGGTGAAGCGACTGGCCACTGGCCTTGGCCACGTAGTCGACGACCAGGGGGTTCGGCGCGGTGGCGGTCACAAACATGGCCGAAGTGATCGGGTTGGCGTGGTAGTTGACCAGTGCCAGATAGGTACCGACCTTTCCCTGTGTCCCGTTAGCCGGATCAGATTCGAAAGCGCCGGCAATCGACCGCATGATCGGGTGCACAATGCCGCCGCCGCGCGCGGTGTTGCTCGGCGTGAATGGCGCCAGTACCAGCTCGCAGATCGCCAGCCCGTAGCCGATGCCGACTGTCCGCTTGCCCAATAGCGCGATGAACATCAGGCCGATGCGACTGCCCAATCCCGTCTTCTTCAGGCCGCGCGAAATCAGGATGGCCACAACGATCAGCCAGATCAGCGGACTATCAAAACTGCTCAGCGCATCGGCAATAGCGCCCTTGGACGAGTTCGAGGTCACTTGCGCCAGTGACACGATCACGATTGCCATCATCGCCATCACACCGATCGGCATCACCTTGAGAATGATGGCGACGATCGTGGTCAGAAAGATGGCGACCAGGTCCCAAGCGTTGTCCTTCAAGCCAGCCGGCGTCGGTGTGAGCAGCAGTGTGACAAGTACGAGCGTGGTGACGATGGCCGGCGTCAGCCGAAAGGGCACCACGGACATGAAGTAGCGATATGTCGCGACGATCTTGGCGAACATCTCCGAACCTCCTCGAAAAGGACACGGCGAAATGAAGACAGCCAAAGTCTCCGCGTCTGCCGACACGAACTTCTGACACGAACAGCTCTACCCGGCTGTGCCGCGCACTTCCTACACTCAGAAAATCCTGATTGAAGGACTCCGCCAGCGGAAGTGAATCTTTTCGAAAATTGGATGAAAAAACTAAAAACCTGGAATCCTTCGGCCGTGATGCCGGGACGACGGCGGCCTGCCGTCAGGGATCAGGCTCGCCCGACGAAAGGGGCGACGGTTCATCTTGCAGCGCCGGCTGCACACTATTTTGGAAGCGCCCCGCGTGGACATATGATTGATCGGGGCGCCGGCTGGTGAGCGTCAATATGCACGTGGGACCGAGCATCCACGCGTGCCGCAAGCAGCACCTTGCCTGCGTATGCTGACTTCGCACGACAAATCGCCTTTGGCATGGGGGAAGATCGGCCATGTCCAGGTGAATGAACAAGTCATTTCTGACCAATCAGTAGACGTTTCATCAGCGGGAATCATGGGCCATTCACAGAGTTCAGCTACTTACTGGTCGATGGATCGGCGCATGAAGAAGTCGTGGCTTCGGCGGGCGTTACCTATTCTGGCCCTGCTGGTGGCCATAGATATCCTGGTGAATGTATGGCAGTCCTACTATGACTTTCGTGCAATCAACGCCCTGGCCGCCCGGCTACTGGATGTGCAATCTTCCCTGATGGCCGGACGTATCGCAGATCAGTTTCGCGACGTAACTGCGTTAACGAGCGGAACGGAGCGTCTGCTCGATACGGGCACACTCACGGACGCCACACTTGTCAATCTCACCGAGGCTCTGGATAACCCATTGAGACGCGCGCTGATCGGGGTGTTCGATCCGCAGGGTGAGCATCTGCTTGCCAGTTCCCGTCCAGGCTTCATGAACGAAGTGCCGCCGCTTGACCAGATTTTGGCAAGCGTGCGAGCCAATCCGTCAAACGCCGTCATACTCCCCGTCGCGTGGGGCGAGCGTGGCGCGGTCGTGGTCGCCAAAGGGCATCAGAACCGGGCGATGAACCTAGATGCGGTGGTCGTCATCATCCTGACCTACGAACGCCTTGTGCTTAACGGCGTGAACCTGGCACCCGGCACCTCCGTTCTGCTATTGGATAGCGAACACCGCCTGGTGATGCGTGATCCGGAGCATCCGACACTAGCCGTTGGACAGGTCCTGCGCGAAGCTCGCGGGCGGGCCGGACCAACAACCGCAACGCAATATGCTTCCTCGCAAATCGACGGTATCGAGCGTTTGGTGTCCACACGAAGCATTGCGACACGGCTGACCCCCGACCACTGGACGGTGGCGGTCGGATATTCGGTCAGCGATTTCCGGGAGGGCTTCTGGCGGAGCACCTACATCAATGCGGCCGGCGCCGCTGTCATGCTTCTCATGTTGCTGAGCGGCATTCTGCTGATCCTCCACGAGCGTCGTCTGCAGGATCGGGTCGAGAGGTTCGCGAGCATGGTGTCAACCATCGTCAAGAACATGCCGACGCCCGTTGCCGTAGTCGACCATGACACGGAACAGATCCTCCTGACTAACGAAGCCATACTGGCGGACTTCGGCGCTGTGGCCGGAGCGGGGCAATCATTCTCCCGGCTCTTTGCGAACGCCGCAGACTGGTCGCAGGTATGTACGACCCGTATGGATGAAGCCATTCCCATGCTTACGCGCGACGGAACGCGATACATGCTGGTGCATTGTGCTCAGCTTGAGTTTGGAGGTGAATCAGTCGCGTCAAAAGCGGTACTTGTCACACTGGTCGACGTCAACAGCCAGCAACAGATGCTCAAGGAGTTGCGAACCCAAGCCGACCTCGATGCACTGACCGGGCTCGCCAACCGCCGCTATTTCGAAAACGCAGCCCAGAAGGCAGTCATGCACGCGCGCAAGCAAGGCAGTGCCTTGTCGATACTCGCGCTCGATCTTGATCTATTCAAGCGGGTGAATGATACCTACGGCCATGCCGCTGGCGATCGCGTTTTACAGGTGGTGGCGCGGCAATTCGAGGGCGCATTGCGTAGCACTGACCTTGGCGCGCGTATAGGCGGAGAAGAGTTCACCGCAATCCTGTTTGATACGGCACTGGGACAGGCGCAGGTGATCGCCGAGCGCATCCGCGCCGCCATCCAGAATACGCCGATCATTCTTGAGTCCGGAGAAGCAATCACGCAGACCGTGAGTATTGGCATCGCGGCGTACCGCGAGGGCGAATCCGACCTCGCGGCAGCGCAGAAACGGGCGGACGCTGCCCTGTACAGTGCCAAGGCAGCGGGGCGAAACCGAGTCCATGTGTATGTGCCCGAGGCGTCTGCACCCCAGGATGCCGGCTAGGTACGGAATGTCTGTTTGACCATCGCAAACTGCCGCCTGGCCTGGGTGGCTCTGGATACGCATGGGGTGCGGACGACAAATGTAGGCAGAGAGCCTCACCCAGGCATCACATTGCAGACGAAGCGCCTGAGACTATCCTTACTCTGATCCTCTGCTTTCCTGGCACTTGAAGGTGCGGCGCTCGCCCGCTTTTCAGCCGACCCTTGGCTCCCTTCCGTCCATCCTGGGGTACGAAATGATCAAGCGCATTACAGTTGTTTCGGCTTCGGTTGCCCTTGGGTGTCTCGCGACGGTCGTACCAGTCCTCACCAGCCTCTATGTCGCGAAAAAGGACGTCGAACGACGAGAGCGTGCCGAGATTAAGGACTTCGCCAAAAAGGCGATCATGCGCGCGGAAGTTGTCACGTCCCAGGCCTTTGCCGCCCTCAATGATCTTGACCAACAGCCGGGTGCGCCTTGCTCGCCCCCCAACCTCGAACATGCGGCACGCGTGATCTACAACTACCGGTACGTTCAGGATGCGGGTGCGTACGCCGATGGGCTGTACCTCTGCTCGCCACTGCTCGGCGACGTGCGCGCGAAGGACCTGACGTTGCCTCCCCCGGATTACCGGAGCAACGAGGGATATTCCATGTGGTTCAGGCGGAGGAGTCCGCTTAGCAACGAGCGCAATGACCTCCAGATCGGACGCAACGGCCGTTACGTCTCCATTGATCGCGGCTCCTACGTCGACCTGATCGACCCGGCCAAGCGTCCCATCGCGGCAATCCAAACCGCCACGGGAACGCTGATCGCCGTCTCGACCGGTGCCGACCCGGGCGACATGCTCAACGCCTGGAAGCAAAGTGGCAATGTGAAGAGTGACGAATGGAATTACGCAGTCGCCCAGTCATCGACACGACAAATCGCCGTCGTTGTGAAATCGCCGCGCAGCAGTGTCGCCGGCAACTGGCCGAAGTTGCTGGCTGCCTGGCTTTCCATTGGCGTCACTGCGGGCGCATTGCTTGGATGGCTTGCGTACAAACGCATCTCCTGGCAGTTCTCATTCCCGGCAACCCTTGAATGGGCCATTTCACGGCGCAAGATCGACGTTGTCTATCAGCCGATCATCCGCATCGCCGACAACGAATGCGTAGGCGTCGAGGCGCTCTCGAGGTGGACCCTTCACGGTCAATCGATCTCACCCGAGGTATTTGTGCGAGTCGCCGAGGAAAATAACCTCATCCAGTCTTTGACAGACGCCGTCCTCGAGAAAACCATCGCGCAGCTTGGCAAGATGCTCGTCGCGAATCCCACGTTTTATGTCTCGATCAATGTGAGCAGCGAGGATCTGCGCAGCGTACGCTTCCTTAACCAACTCACGTCGTCGCTCGCCGGGACGGGCATCGCCCCCCGGCAGATCCGAATCGAAGCGACGGAGCGCAGTTTCATGAATACGGAAGAGACACGAGGTGTCATTGCCGCGTTCAGGGCAGCGGGCCATCCCATCTACATTGACGACTTTGGAACGGGCTACTCGAGTCTGTCCTATCTGCAATCCTTCGAGATTGACGTTCTGAAAATCGACAAGTCGTTCGTCGACACGATCGAGCAGGACACTGCCTCAAGTGTTGTCGCTCCGCACATTATCGCGATGGCTCATGACATGGGCTTGGAAATCGTCGCTGAAGGTGTGGAGTCGGCGGTTCAGGTCGCATGGCTCCTCGCAAGAGGCGTGCATTATGCGCAGGGCTGGTATTACGCCAAGCCGATGACGGCGGCCACACTCGCGACATGGCTCAGCAAAGCTCATGCGCCACGCCAGGCAGTCAGCCTGGCAACAACTTAGAAGACCGATGCGCATCGATGCCATTGGTATGACTCGGCGAGACAGCCAGGCGGCTAGAGAGCATTGCGCTGGACGTGTCACGGGCCTAAAGAACCTGGAGCGCAATCACTCTGAGCTGGTCGTCATAGGGTGTCCGTGACTCTTTGATTTGGACCCTCTCCTCAGCCGCGCCCCCGAAGCGCCTGGCGCCCGTCTCTCTCGCGCTCAGGATACCGCCGCAAGGGACTCGCTCAGAGATGGCGATTGAGTACGGGCCCGGTCCAATGGGCGGGCCGGGCAACGAGCGAAACGCGTGGGACTTTTAAGGGACCAGAGAGGGACGCGAAGGGGTGCAGCGAAGGACCACAACTACGGCCAGAGAATCGCACCCCAGAAAAAACAAAACCCCGGAAGACCGCGATCTTCCGGGGTTCGCCGCCAATACGATGTAGTGGCGGAGACGGAGGGATTCGAACCCTCGATCCAGGTTTTGGCCCGGATGCTCCCTTAGCAGGGGAGTGCCTTCGACCTCTCGGCCACGTCTCCCAAACTTGCGTTGTGCGAGGGAGCCGCACAACGAAGCGCGTATTCTAGCGAGGGTGCCGCTACTGGTCAATGAAAATTCGATGACCCGCAGCAAAAAATGTCACGCCCCGCCGGAACGTTTTCAGTTCCGGATCACGCCTGATCCAGCTCGAACACCTTGTGCAGCGCGCGCACGGCGAGCTCCATGTACTTCTCGTCGATCAGCACCGAGATCTTGATTTCCGACGTGGAGATCATCTGGATGTTGATGCCCTCTTCCGACAGCGTGCGGAACATCTTGCTGGCGATGCCCACGTGCGAGCGCATACCCACGCCCACCACCGACACCTTCGACACCTTCGGGTCGCCCGACACGCTCTCGGCGCCAATATGGCCCTTCACGTTGTCGTTCAGGATCGTCAGCGCACGCTGGTAGTCACCGCGCGGCACGGTGAACGTGAAGTCGGTCTTGCCGTCCACGGACTGGTTCTGGATGATCATGTCGACGTCGATATTGGCGTCGGCGATCGGGCCCAGGATCTGGTAGGCAATGCCCGGCTTGTCCGGCACGCCAAGGACAGTGATCTTGGCTTCGTCACGGGCAAAGGCGATGCCGGAGATGACGGCTGCTTCCATTTCAGACTCTTCCTCAAAAGTAATCAGCGTGCCCGAATGCATTTCCTGTTCGAGCGGCATCAGGGGGTCGGTCAGCGACGACAGCACGCGCGTCTTCACGCGATATTTGCCGGCAAACTCCACCGAACGGATCTGCAGCACCTTCGAACCCAGGCTGGCCATTTCCAGCATTTCCTCGAAGGTGATCTGGTCCAGGCGGCGGGCGTCTTCGACCACGCGCGGATCGGTCGTATACACGCCATCCACGTCGGTATAGATCAGGCACTCGTCGGCTTCAATCGCCGCGGCAATGGCCACGGCCGAGGTATCGGAACCACCGCGACCCAGTGTCGTGATGTTGCCGTCGCCGTCAATGCCCTGGAAACCCGTGACCACGACCACCTTGCCGGCATCCAGGTCACCCAGGATGCGCTCGTCATCGATCGATTCGATGCGGGCCTTGGTGTAGGACGAGTCGGTCTTCACCGGCACCTGCCAGCCCGTGTAGCTGACCGCGTCGATGCCTTCGCCGTGCAGCGCGATGGCCAGCAGGGCCACGCTGGCCTGCTCGCCAGTCGACGCCAGCATATCGAGTTCACGCGGGTCCGGCTGCGCGGAGATTTCCTTGGCAAGGCCCAGCAGGCGATTGGTTTCGCCCGACATGGCCGAAGGCACCACGACAACGCGGTGACCGGCGCGGTGCCACTTGGCCACGCGCTTGGCGACATTCTTGATGCGTTCCGTAGAACCCATCGAAGTGCCGCCGTATTTGTGAACGATGAGAGCCATCTTCTTATCGACGCCAGCGATTGTGCAAAGCACATGAAATTACACGAAGAGTGGCTGCCCGTAAAGGCCAAAGGGGGTAAAACCGGCAAGAACACCGCAGATTTTGCATCATTTTCTTGTGAAAATAATTCACAAGCCGAAATGATGCTGTCCCCATTTTTTGCCAAAAACCGGGAGATTAACCGCGCAGATCGGGCCGCGCGAGCCACTCCACGCGCCACCGCGGGGCATGTGGCGCATCGTTGGGCCAGCGACGATGCATGCCCAAACCAGCCGCCAGGACCAGCACATCGGCACTCCATAGCAGCGGCAGATGCGCTCGCCGCCATGCGGGAATATCCGCCTCCTGATAGGCCTGTTTCAGCGCTCGCGCCGGGCCACCCGGACGCAGGACGATGCGCTCGCCCCCTGCCCTGCCAGCCAGCCTCAACGGCACGCGCAGCACAGACTCCGGCACACCAAAGGTGTCATCACGCTCGAAGTGCAGTTCGCCACGCCATGCCGGCACGACGATGCGCGATTCGCCGCGCCACTCGAACGCAAACGGCGCCGGCATTCCAGCGGGCACGGCTGGGCAGGCCAGCAGCCGGTCACGGAAACGTCGTAGCACCAGGCCATCGTGCGCGATGGCCGGCTCGCCACCTTGATGCTGGATGAGTTGGGCCCGCATCGCGGCCAGGCGCGCCGTCGACGGCGGCTGGGTGCCGAGATCGCGCAGCCAGTGGCGAAGCACGGCATCCGCGTGCTCGGATGGCAAGGCGCGCAGGCCCGCGAGATCAAGTTCTGAAATGGTGTCGGCATCGCGCCCCGCGCAGACCAGCGAAGCCAGCGATTGCGCGGCCAGCGCATCGAGCATGCCGGCGGCCTGTGCGAAATGCGTGGCGGCCTGGGCCACGTTCTCATAGAGGGCCGGAAACGCCTGTAATAGTGCAGGCAATTGCGCGCGCAGCGCATTGCGCGCGAAACGCGTGTCCGCGTTCGAAGGATCGTCGATCCAGCGCAACCCCTGCCGCGCGCAGTAATCATCGATCTCGGCGCGTGTCACACCGAGCCATGGGCGCACCAGTTGAATGTCGCCCCGTTCATCGAGCGGGCGTCGCGTGGGCATTCCAGCCATGCCGGCCACACCCGTTCCACGGAACAGCCGCAGCAGCACGGTTTCCACCTGATCGTCACGATGATGCGCGAACAGCAGCAGCCGCGCGCCCTGCTCGCGACACATGCGACCCAGCGCCTCATGGCGAGCGCGCCGCGCCGCAGCCTCTATGCCCTCGCCCGTCGCCGCCTGCACCGTCACGCGCGCGCTGGCCAAGGGCACTTGCAGATCGCTGCACAGCGCGGCGCAGAATCGGTCCCAGTCATCGGCCTGCGCCTGCAGGCCATGGTGCACGTGCAGCGCCACCAGACGCGCAAGCGGCCACGTGGCTGCCAGGGCTTCCCGCGTGGCATGGAGCAGCGCCACGGAGTCGCGGCCACCTGACAGCGCCACCGCGACGGTCACCGGCTGCCTGTCGGCGGCCAGTTGGCTGCCAGTCTCCAACCGCCTATCGCCAGAAACAACAAAGGCCGCACTGGCCTGTAGAGCCTGTGCGACCTTGTCGGTCAGACGCGCGATCAGTTGCGTCGAATTTCCTGCGCTCACATCATTCCTGGGCGCCAGTTTCCTTGAACTTGCCATAGGCCATCAGTCGCTCGTGACGACGCGCCTGCAGTTCCTTGACGCTCATGCCCTGGAACTGGCGCAGCGATTCGGCCAGCGAGCGCTTGAGCATCGTCGCCATGCCCTTCGCATCGCGATGCGCGCCACCCAGCGGCTCGCTCACGATCTTGTCGATCAGGCCCAGCGCCTTCAGTCGGTGAGCAGTCAGACCCAGTGCCTCGGCAGCTTCAGGCGCCTTCTCGGCAGTCTTCCAGAGAATCGACGCACAGCCTTCCGGCGAAATCACTGCGTAGGTTGCGAACTGGAGCATCTGCACCACGTCGCCGACGGCGATCGCCAGTGCGCCACCCGAACCGCCTTCGCCGATGATCGTCGCAATCAGGGGCACCTTCAGGCCAGCCATGACATAAAGGTTGTGGCCGATGGCCTCGGACTGGCCGCGCTCTTCGGCGTCGATGCCCGGGAATGCGCCCGGCGTGTCGACGAACGTGAAGATCGGCAGGCCGAACTTGTCGGCCAGTTCCATCAGGCGCTTGGCCTTGCGGTAACCCTCGGGCTTGGACATGCCGAAGTTGCGCAGCGCGCGTTCCTTCGTGTCACGGCCCTTCTGATGACCGATCACCATACAAGCCTGGCCGTTGAAGCGCGCCAGACCGCCCACGATCGACAGATCGTCGGCAAACGCACGGTCGCCGTGCAGTTCATGGAAGTCGGTGAAGATCTCGCGCACATAGTCCAGCGTGTACGGACGCTGTGGATGGCGCGCGATCTGTGCCACCTGCCACGGGGTCAGGTTGGCGTAGATGTCCTTGGTCAGCTGCTGGCTCTTGCCGGCCAGCCGGGAAATCTCTTCGGAAATATCGACAGCCGAGTCGTCCTGCACAAAACGCAGTTCTTCGATCTTTGCCTCGAGCTCGGCAATCGGCTGCTCGAAATCCAGGAAGGTGGTTTTCATAAAAACGCGGACCTGTCTGTGAAGGGGCGCATTCTACCGGAAAAAATACCGTTTCCGACCGCCCAGGAAGTTGATTTCTACGCACAAAACGCAGAAATTAACGCCGTTTTTGCTCCAAATTTACCCTACCGCACTCCTGCCGTATTCCTAATACGTCACTGGCAGGGGGTCCAGACTGCGCCACATGTACCACGTCGCCACCGTTCGCCACGGCTCCCAGTTGGCGGCCACCTCGCGTGCCTCACTACGTGTCACCGGTTCGCCGCTGAAGTAGTTGGTGGAGATCGCGTTGATCAGCCCGACATCGTCGAGCGGCAGCACGTTGGGTCGCATCAGATTGAACATCAGGAACATCTCCGCCGTCCAGCGTCCGATGCCGCGGATCTGGGTCAACTCGGCGATCACCGCCTCGTCGTCCATCGCCACCCATTCCTTGACGTGCACGCGCCCCGCCTTGAAGTGGTCGGCCAGATCAATGATGTACTCCGCCTTGCGCTTCGACAACCCGCAGCCAGCCAACTCCTCGGGCCCGGATTTCAGGAACTGCGCCGGTGTCAGACGCGGGCACATGGCGGCGAGCCGCTCCCAGACCGATTGCGCGGCCTTCACCGATATCTGCTGGCCGACGATCGAGCGTGCCAGCGTGACGAACGGATCGCCACGCGACACCAGATGTGCCGGACCATAGGTAGGAATCATCTTGCGCAGGATGCGGTCGCGCTTCATCAGGTCGGCACACGCCTCATCCCAATAGGCGGGCCGCACGGCGTCGACGACGGTTTCGACCGGCAGCGGTACCGCATCCACCTCGGGCAGGTCCGATTTGCGGGGCTTGCCGCCGGCCTTTGGCGCGACCTTGGCGGCGGCCTTCCCCGCCACCGGCTTCGGCTGGGCAGGTGCAACCGCCTTCGGCTTGCGCGCGGCAGCGTTCAAGCACGCCTCCACTCGGTGGCACCACCTGGCTTGTCTTCCAGCACCACGCCGGCTTCGAGCAATTCGGCGCGAATGCGGTCGGCCTCGGCGAAATTGCGTGCGGCCTTGGCGGCACGGCGGGCCGCGATTTGCGCTTCGATCTGCTCGCCGCTCAGGCTGCCGGCGACATGACCACCTTGCAGGAACGTGTGCGGATCGCGCTCAAGCAGACCCAGCGTGCCGCCGAGCGCCTTGAGTTGATGCGCCGCGGCCACGGAACCGGTGCGATTGACCTCGCTGGCCAGGTCGAACAGCACCGACATGGCGATTGGCGTGTTGAAGTCATCGTTCATCGCTTCGGCAAAGCGCTTCGCGTGAGACTCTTCCCAATCCACCGCGCAACCGCCGGGCTGCGTTTCCTTGAGCGCCGTATACAGGCGCGTCAGTGCGTGGCGTGCGTCATCAAGGTGGGCATCGCTATAGTTCAGCGGGCTCCGATAGTGCGCACGCAGGATGAAGAAACGCACCACTTCGGCGTCGTACTCCTTGAGCACGTCACGGATCGTGAAGAAGTTGCCGAGCGATTTCGACATCTTTTCGTCATTCACACGTACGAAACCGTTGTGCATCCACATATTGACGAACGGCCTGCCGGAAGCTCCTTCCGATTGCGCGATCTCGTTCTCGTGGTGCGGGAACTGCAGGTCGGCGCCGCCGCCGTGAATATCGAAATGCTCGCCGAGCAGCGTGCAGCTCATGGCCGAGCACTCGATATGCCAGCCCGGACGGCCGCTGCCCCACTTCGAGTCCCACTTGCTTTCGGGCGGCTCGGATGCCTTGGCCGACTTCCACAGTACGAAGTCGAGCGGATCCTGCTTGGCATCGTTCGCATTGACGCGCTCGCCGGCGCGCAGGTCTTCCAGCGACTTGCCCGACAGCTTGCCGTAGCCCGGGAACTTGCGCACCGAGTAGTTCACGTCGCCGTCCGTCGCCTGGTAGGCCAGGCCCTTGGCTTCGAGTTTCTCGATGATATTGAGCATCTGCGGCACGTATTCGGTCGCGCGCGGCTCATAGTCGGGACGGATCACGCCCAGCGCCGTGGCATCCTCGTGCATGTACTGGATGAAACGCGTGGTGAGCTGACCGATCGTCTCGCCGTTCTCGGCGGCGCGACGGATGATCTTGTCATCGATATCAGTGATGTTCTGGACGTACGTCACGTCGTACCCGGCGGCGCGCAGCCAGCGGTGCACCATATCGAACACCACCATCACCCGCGCATGGCCAACGTGACAGTAGTCGTACACGGTCATGCCGCACACATACATGCGGACCTTGCCGGGTTCGATGGGCACGAAAGGCTGCTTTTCACGCGCGAGCGTGTTGTAGATGTTCAATTGCTGCATGAAGCGGATGTGAGTGGATACGGCGTCGATGACATCGAGCGAGACTGTCGCGCGCTGACAAGCATGTCGATGGCGCGCGAGCCCATATCTTACCGGAAGCCATCAACGGCGGCCGGACGCGCTGCCGACAATGTCACGCGAACTTGCGGCCTGTGCTCCGCGCCCCGCCGCTTTGTTAGAATGCCGCGGAGTATAACGGACCGCCCTTACATGAGCCTGCCTCTGCCCATCCAGACCATTGCTTCGTCCCGCCGTGGCGGACCCCTTTCCGCGCTGGCGAGCGCGCTGGCGATGGCCGCCGCGCTGAGCGCCGCGCCAGCGTTCGCGCAGA
>NZ_ANKP01000063.1:0-14308 GCF_000319775.1 Cupriavidus sp. HMR-1 | reverse complement strand
TGGCCGGGCTGCGCCTGTTCGGGCTGGCCCACCGGCTTGGCCGGCGTCTTGCTCCAGAGCGGCCGGTTCGGGTCCGACGGCTCCTCGGGCTGCTGCGCCTGTTGCGTCGGGCTCGGCAAGGTGCTGACCACATTGCCAGGCTCGCTGGGACGCGGGGCCGGGGCACTACTGCCGCCCTTCTGCTGGAACGGCGCCGGAGACTTGGTGATGTACAGCGCCACCACCACGGCAATGGCCAGGCCGACGATCAACCCGAGCACTAGGCCCAGGAACGTGCCGCCACGCTGCGTCTTGGTATGGCGGACGGTGCGCGGGGCGCGCTTGGCAATCTGTTGCATGAAGTCCTCTTCGGTGATGCCGGGGATTATAGAGCCAGACCCATGACGCACGGCTTCAGATTCGTCGCAAATTGTCGACTGCCGGCCGCCGATGCCATGGGCTGGCGGGTGGTGCGTCAACCCACCACCCCTACCACGATCAGGCCGGAGCCGCTTCGCGGTCCATGCGCTGCGGTGCCGAAACACCGATCACCGCCAGGCCGTTCTTGAGCACCTGGCGCGTGGCGGCCAGCAGCGCCAGCCGCGCGCGCTTGACCGTCTCGTCGTCCACCAGAACGCGGTCGGCGTTGTAGAACGCGTGGAAATCGCCAGCCAGGTCGCGCAGGTAGAAGGCCACGGCGTGCGGGGCCAGTTCGCTGGAGGCAGCGGCCAGCATGTCGGGGAACTCGGCCAGACGGCGGCCCAGCGCGATCGCCTGCGGGCTCACGTCAGCAGCCGTCACGGCGGCCAGGTCCACGCTGGCCAGCTCGCCCAGCCGCGCTTCCCAGTCCGCGCCGCCCCAGGCCTCGAAAATCGAGCAGATGCGGGCGTGCGCGTACTGGACGTAGTACACCGGGTTCTCGTCGTTCTGCTTCAGCGCCAGGTCCACGTCGAACACGAACTCGGTGTCGGCCTTGCGCGACAACAG
This sequence comes from Cupriavidus sp. HMR-1, assembly GCF_000319775.1. Classification (NCBI taxonomy): domain Bacteria; kingdom Pseudomonadati; phylum Pseudomonadota; class Betaproteobacteria; order Burkholderiales; family Burkholderiaceae; genus Cupriavidus; species Cupriavidus sp. HMR-1. Next base: position 13,342 of record NZ_ANKP01000063.1, on the reverse strand, counting down.
GAAGAAGCGCACCGCGTCGCGGCCGCGCGTGAAGTGCGCGGGCCAGTCGGCCACGCCTGCTTCCAGGCAACCGCGGATCGTCTCTTCGCCGCCGTTGCTCCATTCGATCAGGTCGCGCACGGTCACGTACGAGCCAGCGCGCTTGGAGATCTTCACCTCCTCGCCGTTCTTCATGACGGTGACCATCTTGTGCAGCACGTAGTCGGGGTAGCCCTGCGGAATGCCGATGTCCAGGCCCTGCAGGCCGGCACGCACGCGGGCGATGGTGCCGTGGTGGTCGCTGCCCTGCACGTTGATGACCTTCGAGAAGCCGCGTTCCCACTTGGTGGTGTGGTACGCCACGTCCGGCACGAAGTACGTGTACGTGCCGTCGCCCTTCTTCATGACGCGGTCCTTGTCGTCGCCGTCGTCGGTGGTGCGCAGCCACAGCGCGCCTTCGCTCTCGTACGTCTTGCCCTTGGCGATCAGCGACTGCACGGCGGCTTCCACGCGGCCATCGCTGTACAGCGATGATTCCAGGTAGTACCGGTCGAACTTGACGCCAAACGCCTGCAGGTCGATGTCCTGCTCATTGCGCAGGTAGGTCACCGCGAACTTGCGGATCGACTCCAGATCCTCGATGTTGCCCGAGGCAGTCACCGGCTCGCCGTCCGAGGCGGACACGGTCTTGCCGGCCAGGAAATCGGCCGCGATATCGGCGATGTAGTCACCGTTGTAGGCGGACTCGGGCCAGCCGGCGTCACCTGGCTTCAGGCCGCGCGCGCGGGCCTGTACCGAGATGGCCAGCGTATGGATCTGCACGCCGGCGTCGTTGTAGTAGAACTCGCGATGGACCGACCAGCCCTGCCAGGCCAGCAGGTTCGCCAGCGCATCGCCCAGCGCGGCCTGGCGGCCGTGGCCCACGTGCAGCGGCCCGGTCGGGTTGGCCGAGACGAACTCCACCAGCACCTGGCCATGCTCGCCGACCGGACGCGCGCCGTAGCGGTCGCCATCGGCCAGCACGGCACGCAGGACTTCCGCGCGGGCCTCGGGGCTCAGGCGCAGGTTGATGAAGCCCGGGCCGGCGATCTCAAGCGCGGCCACGAGCGCGGTCGCGCGCGGATCGGCCTTGACTGCGTCGACGACCTTCTGCGCCAGTTCGCGCGGATTGGTCTTGAGCGACTTGGCCACCTGCATGGCGATGTTGCAGGCCAGGTCGCCGTGGGCGGCCGCCTTGGGTCGCTCGAATGTCACCGCGGGCAGGTTGGCATCGGCGGGGGCGAGCGCACGCACGGCATCCGTGAACGCGGCGGCAAGTTGGGAGGTCTGAACAGGCAGCATGGATATCTGGGCCCTGAGGCTGGGGTGCTTCCGGCCATGCGTCGGCAAGTGAACGCCGCGCCGCGTGACCGGCAGTGGAAATCGGGAAACGCGGAATTTTATCAGGTGCTATGCTGACATCATGCGGATGGCCTGTACGCCCTGCGCCAGACACCGCCACTCGTGAAAGGAACCACTATGTTGATCACCTTCAAATCCCACGCGGCGCAAGACCTGATCATGATGAAGGATCTTGCCATTACGCTGCTTGGCATCATCGGCAAGCATCTGGGCGAGCGCGGGGTGATCAAGGCCGACGAAATGCCGGCGGCAATCCGAAAGCTCGAAGCCGCCGTCCAGGACGCCAAGAAAGTCCACCCGGCCGAAGCCACCGTCCACCCCGGCAAGGATGACGAGCGCGAAGAGGAACCGCTCCATCTGGGCCAGCGCGCCTATCCGTTCCTCGACATGCTGCGTGAGTCCGTCAAGGAAGGCGCGGATGTGATGTGGGGCGTCTGACCCACTGACGCCCCCTCGGGGCGCCACCATCGCTGGCGCCCTGCTCCACCTTCGTCCGGCGACACCGTGCCGCCGGTCTCCACACGCCCTGCCCCAGAAAGCCGTTTGAAAGGTTCTGCGACATCCGGTCGTCGCACACGAAAAAGCGCCCGGCTGCCGCAGGGCGACCGGGCGACCCGGACCAGGGATTGGTATCCGGGAAGGGGGGTTACTGCGGAAAAGCGCACGGCAGCGGCCTGCCGCGCGCCTTCCGGCTTCATTTCCTTAGCGACTGCTTCAACATGAAGCGAAGCGGTTCTGGCCAGGGTGATGCAGGAGTTTCGGCTCGCTTGCGAGCCACCTGCGGAACGACGCCAGAATTGCTTTGAAACAGCTTCTTAGTCGTCGCTACGTCGGCCGCCGGCCAGCAGCAGGCCGACGAACGCGCCAACCAGCGCGGCAATCCCCACCGCCATCAGCGGGGATTCCACCACGCGCTGACGGCCGTGGTCGACGGCATCGTCAACATGCACACGCGCCCAGTCCACGCCGTCCCGGCCACGCTCGCGCAGCCGTTCGGCCAGATCCTGCGCACGGTCACGCAGTCGGCGCCCCGCCGCCAGGCTTTCCGCCGAACCCTCACGCGCCAGCACGTCGATCGTTTGCTGAAGCTGCCCGATCAATGCCTTGACGTCCTCCGACACCGGGCCGGCGGCATCGCGTGCCGCGTCGCGGGTGTCGCGCGCGGCATGGCGGATCTGCCGGACCGCTGCGTCAGCGCTGTCGTGCAGGTGGTTGATTTCCTTGCGAACCTTGGGGTTTTGCGTGAGCATGGGATCTCCTGTTTCCGGACGTGGGGCGACTTACCGTCGGCGCACCAGGCCCATTACAAACGTTACGATTGCCACCACCAGGAATATCAAGAACAGGATCTTGGCAATTTCTACCGCGCCGGCGGCAATGCCGCCGAATCCGAAGATCGCCGCGATCAGGGCAACAATAAAGAAGACGAGTGCGTAGTACAGCATGTCCAGCCTCCCTCGGATGATGGGCACGCCGAAAGTGGCGCGTCCGGCTTGCACCACGGCGCGCAAGCTCATAGCCTCATCGTAGGGTTCGCTCGCCAGAGCAGGCACCGAATCCAGACCGATTCCCATGTCAGCCAAGTCCTACAGCGCACCGCGCGCCACACCGGGTGCGAGACCGGCCGGGCCACGGCTACGATTGACCCCGCCCCCTCAATGTGATGCGATGGTCGCCCATCGGGCCGCCGCGCACCTGGAAACGGTCTTCTAACCGGTAATTCTCAATGGCCAAGCATTCCCTACTCGTGCGAAACACACTGCTGCTGGTCAGCGGCATCATGCTGACGCTGGCCGTACTGATCGCATCCGAGACCGGCAACCAGCGCCTGCGCGAGGGATACACCGAGGCAATCCGTTCGCAGCAGCTTCAGAACGACCTGGGCGACCTGATCGGCGAACTCGTCAATGCCGAGGGCGGCCAGCGCGGCTTCCTGCTGACCGGAAAGGACAGCTACCTCGACCCGTACTACAAGGCGCTGCCCCGCATCAACGAACTGATGTCGCGCATCCGCCAGCACTACGCGGACGATCCGGAAGGCCTGCGTCAATTCGGCGAGGCATCCCAGTTCGTGACGCGCAAACTCAACGAGATGGCACTGACGCTGGTCTACGGCAAGCGCGACTTCGACGTGGCGCTCGACATGGTCCGCACCGACTTCGGCAAGCAGACCATGGAGAATGCGCGGCGCGGTCTCGAGCATCTGCAGGTGCGCGAGTCGGGCACGGTCACGCACAATCTCGAAGCGGCCGAGCATGACCTGCAACTGTCGCGCTACGGCATTGGGCTGCTCACGGCCATCAACATCGCATTGATGGTGACGCTCGGCATGGGCCACGCGCGCCGCATGGCGATGGCCGATGCCACCCGGGCCGAACTGGAAGAGGAAAGCGCGCGGCTCGACCGCAAGGTGCGCGCCCGCACGCGCCAGCTGTCCGCTCTGGCCGCTCACCTGCAACGCGTGACCGAAGACGAGAAGACGCGCCTGGCGCGCGAGCTGCACGACGAACTCGGCGCCATCCTCACCGCCATCAAGCTGGATCTGCACTGGGTGCGGATGCGCGTGCAAGACACGCATCCGGAGGCGCGCGACAAGCTGACGCGCGTGATGCAGCACGCGGACCAGGCCATCCAGATCAAGCGACAACTGATCGAGGACCTGCGTCCGACCGTGCTGCTGAACCTGGGCCTGCGCGAGGCCATCGTGCAGCTGGTGGAGGACGTCGGCACGCGCAACCAGTGGGATACCGCGCTGGACCTGCCCGAGACGCTGCCAAGACTGAATGACCCTGCTGCCATCGCGCTGTACCGCATCGTGCAGGAATCGCTGACGAATGCCAGCAAGTACGCGGAGGCCAAGCAGGTGTCAGTGACCCTGGCGTGCACGACCGAACACCTGGTGCTGACCGTGCGCGACGACGGCCGTGGCCTGCCGCCCGACTTCGACGCTGGCAGCATTGCCGGCCATCACGGCCTGCTCGGCATGGAGCAGCGCGTACTGGCGCTGGGCGGCACAATGCAGGTGGATTCCTCGCCGGGACACGGCGTGACGATCCGCATCGAGGTGCCGCTGACCGCGGCGGTGCTGGCGCAGGAAGAGCCGGCCGAGTGAGGGGAAGATATGAAGGCGCCGATCCAAGGGCACCGGAACAGGTGACGCAGGAATGAACGTCGACGTCAGGGCGTCGACATCGCGTAGTCCTCGATCACCCGGAACACCTGCTCCATTTCGAGTGACTTGTCGAAGAAATAGTCCGCGCCGGCTTCGGCGCACTGGCGCCGGTACATCGATACCTGCGCATGGTTCGTGTAGACGATGCGGATGCCCGGGAACCGCGCCTTCTGCATCTCGCGCAGCACATTGATGCCGTTGCCCTGACGCAGTTGCAGATCGACGATCGCCACGTGATAGGCCCCGGCTGCGGCCAGCCCCACCGCCTTGCTTTCCGTATCGGCCCAATCCACGGCTTCCACGAACGGGAACGCGGTCAGGTACTCCATCAACATGCTCCGAATCACGGCCGAGTCCTCGATCAGGAGGACGCGCAGTGGTCGGGGTATGGAGGCAGTGGGCTGCTCCGGCATGGTGCGATGATGGTTCCGAGAATTGAGCGATTTATGGATGCCTGCGTAGAGGCGCTATCAAAATGCAGCGACGCGGTTCTGGCTAGGCGGGGGCCGCAGACAGTACAAGTCGCACGGCAAGGCCCCGCAACGACGCCAGAATCTTTTTGATAGCGCCTTTTACTCCACCAGGCCGTTCTTGATGGCGTAGTACGTCAGATCGGCATTAGTCTTCATCCCCATCTTCTCCAGGATGCGTGAACGATAGGTACTCACCGTCTTGACGCTCAGGAACAGTTCGTCAGCGATGACCGAGACGGATTGCCCGCGCGACAGCTTGCAGAAGATCTGGAACTCGCGCTCGGAGAGCGTGCGGTGCACGGGCTGATCGGTGGGCTTGTCCAGTCCGCCGATCAGCAGGTCGGCCACGGTCGGACTTACGTAACGTCGTCCCTGGGCAACGGTGCGGATCGCCTTGACGAGGTCGTCCGGCGCCGACTCCTTGGTCAGGTAACCGGATGCTCCCGCACGTATCAGATTGATGGCGTACTGGTCTTCCGGATAGGTCGACAGGATCAGCACAGGCAAGGCAGGCAGTCTCTGTCGGATCAACTTCAGCACGTCGATGCCATTCCGATCCGGCATGGAAATGTCGAGCACGAGCACGTCGAACTCGCGGTCGCGCAACTGCGCCATCACTTCGTCGCCGCTGCCAGCTTCGCCCGTCACCTCGATGTCAGGCTCCTCGGCAATGAACTGGCGCAGACCTGCACGCACGATCTCGTGATCGTCGGCGATCAGGACGCGAATCATCTGTGTCTCCACGGTGAAGGATGGCCCGGCTTCGGATGGATGGACCGGGCCGGCTTTTTTGCATTGTAGTGCTGCCGCGCGGCCAAATATGTCAGTCTCAGGCTGACATGTCCGGAAGGATACCTGCCCCCACGCGCGCTGTCGGAAATGCACAACGGGCGCACAAGGCGCCCGTTGCCGGTTTGTCGAGGTCTGTCGCGGTCTGTCGACAGTGGGAGCTGGGGCAGTCTGGAGGGGCCCGCCCCGGCACCTGACAGGATTACTGCATCTTCGTACCGGCCTGACCACCCGCGCTGGCACTGGATTCGCTGGTTTCGCCCTTCTTGGACTTGCCCTTGGCTTGCTTGCCCTGATGGCCCTTCGGCGCGTCCATCTGGGCGCCGGTACCGCCGTCGGCCGAGGCCCCAGGCGTCACCGCACCACCGGAAGCGTTGACCGATGCGCCGGTGCCGGTTTGCAGGGACGGTGCGTTCACCGCGGCACCGACGCCGGCCTGTGTGCCGGCACTTCCGGCGGTGGCTCCAGTGCCTTGCGCCATCGCAAGCGACGAGGCGGCGGCAATCGACAGGGCGGACAGCGAGATCAGCAGCTTGTTCATGGAAGACTCCTTTACTGGAATGCCCCGCAGCGAAACATTCGCCGCGGCATTCACGCGGTGTCACGTGAACTGAGGCCCAGTCTATGGACTCGCTCCACTCGCTTCTGTGAGGACTTGTAATGCCCTGTAAGCAGAGGTGAGGACATTGCCGCTACAAATCGGCACGATTCGACGCGATTCGGCACAGCGCGCCATGCGAGGGCATCGCGGGCCTGCCCCCAACCATCAACGTCTGACGCCGAATATGAAAAAAGCCGGGATGCCACGCGCGCGCGGCATCCCGGCTCTTGCACCTGGTTACAGCTTCTACAGGTTCGGCGCCAGTGCGCGTTCGAGCGTAAGACGGTCCTCACCGCGACGGGCCACCATATCGTCGAGCTGGTCCTGACCGATCTTGCCGATGCTGAAGTACGTCGAGTCCGGATGCGACAGGTAGAAGCCGCTCACCGATGCCGCCGGCGTCATGGCCAGCGCCTCGGTGATGCCCATGCCGATGTCGGCAGCATCGAGGAACGTGAACATCGGCGCCTTGACCGTGTGCTCCGGGCAAGCCGGATAGCCGGGTGCCGGACGAATACCGCGATACGCTTCGGCGACGAGCTGATCATTGCTCAGCGACTCCGCGGCGTCGTAGCCCCAGAGATCCTTGCGCACGCGCTCGTGCAGGCATTCGGCGAACGCCTCGGCCAGACGATCGGCCAGCGCCTTGAGCATGATGGCGCTGTAGTCGTCGTGGTCGGCCTCGAACTGCGCCTCCTTCTTGTCCACGCCAATCCCCGCCGTGACCGCGAACAGGCCAATGTAGTCGGCCACGCCGCTCGACTTCGGCGCGATGAAATCGGCCAGGCAGCGGTTCGGGCGACGCACGCCATCCACCACCGGACGCTCGCTCTGCTGGCGCAGGTTGTTCCAGGTCAGCGCGACCTTGCTGCGCGACTCGTCGGTATAGATCTCGATGTCGTCGTCATTGACCGTATTGGCCGGCAGCAGCGCCATCACGCCGTTGGCCGTCAGCCAGCGTCCCTGGATCAGGCGAGCCAGCATGCTCTTGCCATCCGAGAAGACGCGTCGCGCCGATTCGCCGACGATCTCGTCGTTGAGGATGTCCGGGAATTTGCCGGCCAGATCCCAGGTCTGGAAGAACGGCCCCCAGTCGATGTAGTTGGCCAGTTCGGACAGATCGTAGTTGCGGAACAGGCGGCGGCCGATGAACTTCGGCTTCGGCGGCACATAGGTGCTCCAGTCGATCTGCGTCTTGTTGGCGCGCGCCTGCGCCAGCGACACCATCGGCGTGGCCTTCTTGTTGGCGTGCTGCGTGCGAATGCGGTCGTAGTCGGACTTCAGCTCGTCCAGGTACTTCGCCGCGCCTTCGTCAGACAAGAGATTCGACGCCACGCTGACCGAGCGCGAGGCATCGGGCACATAGACCACCGGGCCTTCATAGTTCGGCGCGATCTTGACCGCGGTATGCACGCGCGATGTAGTGGCACCGCCGATCAGCAGCGGAATCTTCTTCACGCGGAAGTAGTCGTCGCGCTGCATCTCCGAGGCAACGTAGGCCATTTCCTCGAGCGACGGTGTGATCAGGCCGGACAGCCCGACGATGTCCGCCCCCTCGACCTTGGCGCGCGCCAGGATCTCGTTGCACGGCACCATCACGCCCATGTTGACCACTTCGAAGTTGTTGCACTGGAGCACCACCGACACGATGTTCTTGCCGATGTCGTGCACGTCGCCCTTCACGGTGGCGATCACGATCTTGCCGCGCGCGCGCACGTCGCCGCCGGCCTCGGCCACCAGGCGCTTTTCTTCCTCGATGAACGGCAGCAGATGTGCCACGGCCTGCTTCATCACGCGGGCGCTCTTCACCACCTGCGGCAGGAACATCTTGCCCGCGCCAAACAGGTCGCCAACAATGTTCATGCCATCCATCAGCGGCCCCTCGATCACCTCGATGGGGCGGCCACCGCGCGCCGCGATCTGCTGGCGCACTTCCTCGGTGTCCTCGACGATGAACGTGGTGATGCCGTGCACCAGCGCATGCGCCAGGCGATCACCCACTGGCACCGGTTGCTCGGGCGTGCCACGCCAGGCCAGGTTCTCTTCCCGCTTCGTGCCACCGCCCTTGAAGCGGTCGGCGATCTCCAGCAGGCGATCGGTGGCGTCGTCGCGACGGTTCAGCACCACGTCTTCCACACGCTCGCGCAATTCCGGGTCGAGCTGGTCATACACGCCCAGCTGGCCAGCGTTGACGATGCCCATGTCCATGCCCGCCGCGATCGCGTGGTACAGGAACACGGTGTGGATCGCCTCGCGCACCACGTCGTTGCCGCGGAACGAGAACGACACGTTCGACACCCCGCCGCTGACCTTGGCGTACGGCAGGTTCTGCTTGATCCAGCGCGTGGCTTCGATGAAGTCCACCGCGTAGTTGTTGTGCTCCTCGATACCGGTGGCCACCGCGAAGATGTTCGGATCGAAGATGATGTCCTCGGGCGGGAAGCCCACTTCGTTTACGAGGAAGTCGTAGCTGCGCTTGCAGATCTCGGTCTTGCGCTCGAACGTGTCCGCCTGGCCCTTCTCGTCGAATGCCATCACCACGCTGGCCGCGCCATAACGGCGGATCTGCGTGGCGTGGTGGCGGAACTGCTCCTCGCCTTCCTTGAGCGAGATCGAGTTCACCACGGCCTTGCCCTGCACGCAGCGCAGGCCCGCCTCGATCACGTCCCACTTCGACGAATCGATCATGATCGGCACGCGCGCGATGTCCGGCTCAGACGCGATCAGATTCAGGAAGCGCACCATCGCCGCCTTCGAATCGAGCATCGCCTCGTCCATGTTGATGTCGATGATCTGCGCGCCGTTCTCCACCTGCTGGCGGGCCACCGCCAGGGCTTCGTCGAACTGGCCGTTCAGGATCATGCGGGCGAATGCCTTCGAACCGGTGACGTTGGTACGCTCGCCAACGTTGACGAACAGCGTGTCGTCGTCGATCGTGAACGGTTCCAGACCGGACAGGCGCATCGGACGCGGGGGCAGGTTTTGCTGGCTCATGATTTCTGTTCTCTTGCGTGCGATGGCTTCAGGCGGCCGATTGTGCGGTGTCTTCGCGATACTGGCCGGGCCAGGCGCGTGGCGTCTTGTTGGCCACGCTCTTGGCGATGGCAGCGATGTGATCGGGCGTGGTGCCACAGCAGCCGCCCACCAGGTTCACCAGGCCGGATGCCGCGAACTCCTCCACCAGCGCGGAGGTCACCTCGGGCGTTTCATCAAAGCCGGTGTCGCTCATCGGATTGGGCAGGCCGGCGTTCGGGTAGCACGACACCGCGGCATCGCACACCTTGGCCAGTTCGGCGATGTACGGGCGCATCAGCGTAGCGCCAAGCGCGCAGTTCAGGCCGAATGTGACGGGCTTCGCGTGGCGCAGGCTGTTCCAGAACGCCTCCACGGTCTGACCGGAGAGAATGCGGCCCGAGGCATCGGTCACGGTGCCCGAGATCATCACCGGCACGCGCTCGCCGGTGTCCTCGAACAACTGGTCGATCGCGAACAGCGCGGCCTTGGCGTTGAGCGTGTCGAAAATTGTCTCGACCAGAAACACATCGGCCCCGCCTTCGAGCAGGGCCTTGCCCTGTTCGTAGTACGAATCGCGCAGTTCCTCGAAGGTGACGTTGCGCGCGCCCGGGTCGTTGACATCCGGGCTGATGCTGGCTGTCTTCGGCGTCGGGCCGAACGCGCCGGCCACGAAGCGCGGCTTGTCCAGCGTGCTGTACTTGTCGCACGCGGCACGCGCCAGGCGGGCGGCCTCGACGTTCATCTCGTACGCGAGGTCGGCCATCTTGTAGTCTTCCTGCGCCACGCGCGTGGCGCCGAACGTGTTCGTCTCGATCAGATCGGCACCGGCGGCCAGGTACTGCTCGTGAATCTCCGTGATGACCTGCGGACGGGTCAGGAGCAGCAATTCGTTATTGCCCTTCACGTCGATCCGATGGTCAGCGAAGCGCGTGCCCCGATAGTCAGCTTCCGTGAGCTTGTAACGCTGGATCATCGTGCCCATCGCGCCGTCGAGAATCAGAATGCGGTTGCGCAGCAGCTTCGGCAGGCTGGCGGCCCGGGTGTAGGGGCGTGGTTGGGATTGGGCGGCGCTCATGGTGGGGCTCGATCTTCGATGCGACGGCGGAGCCGCGCAGTTTGTGACAATTCAGAACCGGCGATTTTATCAGGTAGATCAAGGCATTGCGGCGGTCAGGGACTTGCCCTGCCACTTTGATGGCCGGGTGTCGGCCCGGGTGTCGGCCCGGGTGTCGGCCCGGGTGTTGGGCCAGTTGTCAGCAACCGGCCGCGCGCCTACACTGAGAGACGCATTCGTCACGCTTATCCGCACCATGCAAACCCTCAGCCCCAACGACGCCCGGACCTTGCTCGAAGGCGAGCCCGATGCACTGTTCATCGACTGCCGCAGCGAGATGGAATACCTGTTCGTCGGTCATCCCCGCGGGGCGCACAACGTTCCCTGGAACGACGGCCCTGACTGGGAAGTCAATCCGCACTTCGTGCAGGCGGTGAAAAAACTGGCCGGGCAAGCCTCGGCCCGCCCGGTCGTGCTGATCTGCCGCAGCGGCAACCGGTCGTCCGCAGCCGCTCGCGCGCTGGAAGGCGCCGGATTCGCCACTATCTACTGCGTACTGCATGGATTCGAAGGCGACCTCGACGCCCAGCGCCATCGCAACACGGTCAACGGCTGGCGTCACGACGGGCTACCCTGGGAACAGTATTGATCTGATTTCGCGACTTCTGAGAAGACAGCAACGCCCGCATAAGCGGGCGTTTGTTTTTGGAAGCGGACAAACGGTCTACCGCCGCCGCGCCTCCCGGTGTGATGCGACGCGCCAGTGGTCAGTGCATGACCAGCGGGTTGTTCATCACCGTATCGAATTTGCCGAGAAACTCATCGACTTCTTCCACGGAGGGTTCGCTCTCGATCAAACGCGTCACATCGGCGCGGAAGGTCTCGGCCATCAGGCCACCGAGGAAAATTTCGCGTTTCAGATTCTTGTCGACGATCTCGTAACCGCCCGAGGCAAGGGTCGCATGCTCGACGTCTGCTCCAAACTCGACAATGCAGTAATTGTCGCTGTTGTAGATCATTTGCATCGCACTTTCCTCCTGGCATAGTTAGCGGCAACTCCGCGCATTGCTGCGCTCCCGGCACAAGGCCTGTGGAATTGACGCGATTTCCTCTCCAAGCTGAGGGTAGTCGCCCGTAATTCAAGTTGTACGACCGGGCGGACCTTGTCGTGCCATTGCTGCCCTCTTACATTGGGCATCGGCGCAGCCTGCAAGTTTCTTGAGCGCCGTGCACTACTGTGTTGCGATATTTCCAATGGCGTTACGGAATATCACACTGGCCGCCACAAGCCGCGTGTCCCAGGAACGCGTCGAAGATCGCATGGAAGCGTTCCGGTTGTTCGATGAATGACAGGTGCGCCGCGTCCGGCAGCACTTCCAGCCTTGAACCGTGAATCTCATTGGCGATGGCTTCGGCGATCGACACCGGCGAGCCCTCGTCCTTGTCGCCGACCACCACCAGCGTCGGACAGTGAATCCGGGAGATCGCGCGGGCCAGATCGAAGGCTTCGATCGCCTGCGCTACACCAACATAGCCGCGTACCGGTGTTTCCAGCAACATTTTCCTGATTCGCTCGACGATTTCTGGGTGCCGCTCGCGGAACGGTGCGGTCAGCCACCGATTCAGCGTCGACTCGACGGTCCCGCCCATACCATGGGCTTCCACTTGTCCGATCCGGTCGGCCCACATCGCCCGGGCTTCCAGCGGCGTGTGGTGAATCGTGTCCACCAGCGTCAGCGACAACAGCCGCTCCGGATGGCGCACGCCCAACGTCTGCGCCACCATGCCGCCCACCGACACCCCACAGAAGTGGGCCTGCGCGATATCGAGTTCGTCCATCAGCGCCACCACGTCGTCGGCCAGCCGCGCCATGGTGTAGGCGCCCACCGGCGCATCGCTACCACCATGGCCCCGCATGTCGAAACGCAGCACGCGATAGCGTGCGGCAAGGTGCCGCGCGGTGTCATCCCACAAAGTCAGATTCGCACCGAGCGCATGGGCCAGGATCACCCACGGGCCTTCGGTACCATCGACACGCACTTGCAAATGCACATCCCCGACCTGAAGCCGGTTCGTTTGCGACGCGGTCGATGCGGAAGTGTCAGACATATGTCAGTCTCCGTACGGTCATGGCGCCACCCACCGGCTCCCAAGGCGCATTCGTCAATGTGTCTCACTACTACGATAGACGAGATCGATCTGAGTGCCATCAGGCTCCGTCTGACGCAGACGCGCCGGCATCCAGTTCAGGGACGGCGCCAGCCAGATTTCCACCTTGCGTTTGTCGTTCGGGTGGCGCGGCAGGCGCACGAAGTGCTTCGTGCGCACCCTGTCGATACCGATATCAATGTCCTGTTCGCCAACGTACTGCACCTGCATGACTTCCACTTCCCGCGTGTCGGACACGTTGAACGTCTCCGTCACGCCCGGGGTCGCGTAGCGCTGCGGATCGCCCCGCGCCCACCCAACCAGTTGCAGGAACACGCTGAAGCGGTCCTGGAATGCTGACGGCATTGGCACCTGTCCGCCACGCGTTTCAAACACCACTGTGCCTGCCGTGCGATCAAAGCGGGCGACTTCGACCTTGCTGCGCCGGGCTTCCTCGTAACGTGTGGGATTCAATCCCCCGTCGCTTATGTCGCCCGTGCTCTGGAACGCGAAGCGGAACCAGAGCACGCGGGTTTCCACCGCCAGCCGGTAGTGCTGACCGTCCTGCTGCCACGTGATCCGGCCATCGGGGTTCTGCACGCCGTTGACGAAACTGGCGTAGCGCAGCACCACCGACGGCGGTGCGTCGTACCTGGGCGCGGGCGGGCTCGGTGGGGCGGCTGGGGTTGCCGGCGTCACTGCGGGCGGCG